>JASJCJ010000213.1 GCA_030066045.1 Calothrix sp. MO_167.B12 | reverse complement strand
AGATTTGCATTGCTAGAAATTTTCAAAGCAACTGGATTACCAGTAGAAACAGGTTCAGGAGGACTAACAAAATTTAACCGCAATCAGCAGAATCTAGAAAAGCAACATTGGATTGATGCTGCTTGTGTTGGCAAGTCAACACCTATTCTCAATATTAAAGGGGTTAAACCATTGTTGATTACAGCAAATGGTCATGGCACACGCCAATCATGCCGCACAAATAGATACGGCTTTCCATCTCGCTATGTTCCTAGATTTAAATTTGTAAAAGGCTTTCAAACCGGGGACATTATCAAAGCTATTGTCACCTCTGGTAAAAAAGTAGGTGAATACATTGGGCGTGTCGCAGTTAGAACTACTGGCAGCTTCAACATTTTGACTAAAAATGGGCTAGTTCAAGGAATTAGTCACAAATATTGCACCCCTATTCACAAAAAGGATGGTTACTCGTATGCAGCGTAAACCTTGCCCCTCCTTTCCTCTCGCCGCTAATCGGAGTACCGATGTAGCGGGAGTCTCCAGGAGGGAAAACAGATGAAAGTGCTCCACCTCAATTTGATGTCCTATTCTGTTGAAACGCTCCCTACGCAGCACCAATCGCAATTCCAATGGCGACACCAACACCGATGTTGTTAATGCCCACTCCGATTAGCTCCACCCTAGATCCAGAATAGCCAAAGTTAAAGTCACAATGTTAGATGAAAGCGCTGGGTGATTTGAGGTGACTCCCCTGAAAAGATGTGGGTTTGCTGACCCAATGTCGTGTTCGAAACAGATTCATCTTTATGATGTATGGAGAGCGCAAACAGTCTGCCACTCAGCGGCCGAAACCGGTGCACATGACTACCACAGAATTCAAACTCAAGAAACACTGGACCCTCACACTCAAAGATCTCATGCCTTGGCTGTAGAAAAGACGCAGGGTTCTCAAAAACTGAAATTCTCAGGCCTCTATCGGCAATAAAGAACACCCGACGCGCAGATAACATCCGATCCTCTGTTGAAAACGAATGCCAGTGATATTGCTGATCGGGTAGGCATTCCAAAATCCAAGAACTTCCAGTCGGAACGTGGCTCTTCTCCGAAGCCCCTTGATCGAGCACAGAATAATTACTGAGCCTCGTGTAAATTTCAGAAGCAGCCTCAAAGACTTTACCTTCTTGGTCTCGAAGCTTAAGGAACGTTTCAAAGCTTAAAATTTGCTGTTCAACAAGCGCTTCGCTGTTCGATATAACAGTTGCAACTGCAAGACTACTCATTTTAAATCAATTCCCCCACGGGATCGGGTTGATGTGGTCGTAAGCATTCAGCTAAGGCACTACCTGCTGAATGCTGAGTGCTAATAGCTGATTTCTAAGTATCTATAGACTTATCGCGGTCATAACCAAGAATTATGCAGGAAATTTTCAAGACCAGTAAGCGGTCAGTGGTCAGTGGTCAGTGGTCAGCTTATTTTATTCAAAAGCACCTCAAAGTGGCACAGGCTGGAAGCCTGTGATGTAAGGCATAAGCTGATGGCTGATCACTGATGGCTGATAGCTGAATGCTTACATGTGGTCTATCCCAAAGTATAGAACCTATAAGGGTAGGAGAGTATTAATTGTTACTAAATTAGCTCATTCATGGCTGAAAATTTTGGTCAAAAATGAATTAAAACAGTATAATTTTGGATAAATACAAGCAAGACCATATACTAGTCTTAACACATATCCAAAAGTATTAATAGAATACTTTGAGTAAATTTACATATTTTTCTATACATAAGGTAAATTTGGATAATGGATAATATTGATCTGGTTAATTCAGATAAGTCAATTCGATTTACAGCAGATGGAATTCAAATGTCTCCACTTGCATACTCGCAGCTTCTGTATAAGCTTACAAAAAGCAGAAATATTGAACGTGATGTATATTCACTTGGCGGTATTATTAGTGAGTTTGAAGCCAAATTTGCTGATTTACTTGGCAAAGAGACTGCCGTTATGATGCCATCAGGAACGCTATCCAATCAAATCGCAATTCGGGAACTTGCTAATCATAAAGGAAGAGTGCTTGTCCAAAAAGAAAGTCATATCTACAATGATTCAGGTGATTGTTTACAAACGCTCAGCAGATTAAACTTAATACCACTTGCTCCTGATCAAGCTACATTTACTTTGGACGATGTGAAGCAAGTTATTGACAAAGCGAAAACAGGCAAAGTTGTAACAGAAGTGGGTGTCATTTCTATTGAAAGTCCAGTGCGAAGAAAGCACAATGAAATTTTCAACTTTGAAGAAATGAAAAAAATTTCAACTTTTGCCAAAGATCAAGGTATTAGGCTCCACTTAGATGGAGCAAGATTATTTATTGCATCCACTTTTTCTGGTATATCCCCAAAGGAGTACGCTTCTTTGTTTGATACAGTTTATGTTTCACTGTTTAAATATTTCAATGCTGGCTTTGGAGCAATATTAGCCTGTTCTAACGAGTTCGCAAAAGATTTATACCATGTACGGCGAATGTTTGGGGGTAATATATTTCAAATGTGGCCATCTGCGGTCATAGCCCTCAACTTTCTTGATACATTTATGGATGAACTGAGAATGGCTATCAAGCTAGCAGATGATTTTTTTGATTTAATCCATAAAAATCCATCTTTCAAGGTTGAGAAAATTCCCAATGGTAGTAATGTCTTTAAATTGCATGTATCTGATGTTGATTTGGATACGTTTAGGGATACATTGGAAAATAAAAATGTTTATCTTCCAGAGCCAGAACCTGATAGCAATACTTTCTTGCTTAGAATCAATGTAACCTTGAATCGCATCTCTGCGGAAAGACTGGCACAAATATTTATAGAATCATTACACGCTTAGAGTAAAAACGATCGATCCCGCACCTCAAAGCCCCGTACTCAAGCCTTAAAAAAATTCCCGATAAATGACCAATCGAGCATCTTTTAGTTTAGCTCGATCGGGCAAGAAATTTATCGGGCAAGAAATTTTGCAGGTTAAATCGACGATCAGTCTAGCGGTGGTTTGGGCTTTCAAGACGGGTTTATGACTTCACCAGCAGAAAAAAACATTCCCCTCAAAAACCATGGTTACAAAGCCAAGAGTTTTTTCCGTCATGGCTTTGATTTTATACGCCGCATTTTTTCTAAACTTGCTTGCTCCGTCCATGAATTTGACTTGGCAATGCGCTGTTTAGCTCCTTAGTCTCGTTTTTGTCCTAGTAGTTAGCGTCAAACTATAATCTTTTTGCTTAATTCTGGTTTAAATCACCAGTTTATAGCAAGTCTTATACCCATGAGGTACAAATCTCTGGGTTTTAGGGAGCAGGGAGCAGGGAGCAGGGAAGAGGGAAGTCGGAAGTCGGAAGTCGGAAGTCGGAAGAAAGAAAAAATAATGTGTACTTCATAGCTATGAGAAACGCTATATCGAGATCTCAGTTCTGACAGATTGTTGGAAGTTGTTCATCTTGCCAAGCACTAACTCCTGGCTGGAATTCATTCCAAGTTTTACGTACTTGCTCGTAGCATTGAGGTGGTGTAATGGGTAGATTTTTCAAGTAAAAGAACGTTGCTTGATCGAAAGACTCCAGCAACAATACAACCTCTGTGGTTGGATCATAATTATCGACAACTTCCAAGATGTGACCAATCATAAAGTTATGGGGCAAAATTGCAAGCTCAGGAGCTGCTAACCAGGCATTCAGGAACGGCGCAAGGTGAGAACGTCCGACAAAATGGGTTTTGAATGATTCTCCGCCAACCCCCACTGTTGGAGAATTTGTGCTGCAAATTATCGCGCCGCGGTTCTGACTGAGATGACCAGCCCATGCATTATAGCCAATGACCAACAAATTACTGGCAATAAAATCTTGATGCCAATTCGATCCATCGTTTGTTTCACTCATTTAGAGACCTCTATTTTGAAAGCCAATCCAGCTTGTAGGGCGCGTTACGGCTCTGCGATGCTGGGGTTGAAATTAACATTTGGACACATTTGCAACAAGACGAAGGTTTTTGAAGCCCCCCAGCCCCCAATTCTGGGGGAGTCCGGATTCAAAGTCCCCAGGTACCCCCAAAGTTGGGGGTTACGGGGGCAGGGGTCACGGGGGCGGGGATTTAAGGGGCATTCTAACGCACCGCAGAGTCAGGTTTTGATGCGTTACGCTATCGCTAACACATCCTACAGAAACTGCGATTTGATGGCTCCCGATTGGTGGGTGGTTCAAGCCCCCACCACATCGTTGTCTCCGCGTCTCCCTCTCTCCGCGTCTCCGCGTCTCTTCTTGACGCGCGACCCCATTGCCGATCGCTCTTACGCACTAAAATATCTAGCGACAGGATGATAGGTGACAAAAGCAGTGGTCGTTTGCTCTGGATAAAGCTGTTCGCTCTCATCGATGGATATGCCAATGCGATCGCATCCCAGTAATTGCAACTGTGGCACTTGATCCATCACCGTTGGACAAGCTGGATAGCCAAAACTATACCGGGAACCCTGATACCTCTGCGCTAATACATCGCGAATGTTGTCTGGCTCTAAATCCCCATAACCTAATTCCCGCCGAATCCTGGCATGACTCCATTCCGCCAAGGCTTTCGCCAACTGCACTGCCACCCCGTGGAAATAGAGATAATCGGTGTACTTGTTGTCTTTATAGAGTTCCTGTGCTTTTTCGGTAGCAATTTCTCCCATAGTTACTGCCTGCATAGGCAAGACATCAAATTGATTCTGTTCTACTGGGCGGATGAAATCAGCAATGCACAGCCGACGGCCGGATTTTTGACGGGGGAATGTCCAAGTCACAAACGGAGTTGCTGTTGCAGGTGTTAAGCCCTGCTCGATGACACTAGGCTCGTAAACATGAACGGAATTGCCGATGGCTGCACAGGGGAAATAACCATAAACTAGAGTTGGCTCCAACCATTGTTCTGTGCGAATTTTTTGCTTCCATTCTTCCAAGATTGGATAAACCTTCGATGCCAGGAACCAATCATATTCCTCGCGAGATTGGTCTTTCGGTTTACGGAATTGCCATTGGCCAGCGAACAGTGCCTGCAAATCCATGTACCAGAACAGTTCTTCTAAATCTAGATCGCCACTAGTAAGAATTTTCGTCCCCCAGAAAGGCGGCACAGGACGTTCGATATCAATCGCCACATCTTCCGAGCGTTTGGTATCAATGACAGTGGGTTCATCGGATTTCTTCCCATTACCATTGAGTTCTCCATCGGATTTGGACCCATCACCATTGAGTTCTCGATCTGAATCTTCAATGGCCTTGCGTCCCTTTTGGTTAAACTGAGCAAATTCCCCTGTAAAGCCTTCGGTATCCACCCAGCATTGCTGCTCTTTGGCGGGCATTAGCCGATCCATAAAGGTCAAATCGGCAAAAGCATCTTTACCGTAAATCACCTGCCCTTGGTAAGTATCTTGACAATCGCCATATACAAATTTTGGTGTGAGTGCCGCACCGCCTAAAATCACTGGAACTGTAATGCCTTTAGCATTAAATGCTGCGAGATTGTCTTTCATAAATGCTGTAGACTTCACCAGCAAGCCACTCATGGCAATACAATCAGGCTGATGCTGCTCATAGGCTTCGACGATTGCCTCAATGGCTTGTTTAATGCCCAGATTGACCACTTTGTAGCCATTATTGGTCAAGATGATATCCACTAGATTCTTGCCGATATCATGGACATCGCCTTTCACGGTGGCAATTAGGAATTTCCCTTTACCACGATCTTCGTCCTCTCCTTCGATTTTTTCCATGTAGGGTTCGAGGAAAGCCACCGCAGATTTCATGGTTTCGGCTGACTGCAACACGAACGGCAATTGCATTTGACCAGAACCAAACAGTTCCCCCACAACCTTCATCCCATCCAACAAGAAAGTATTGATGATTTCCAGTGCTTTATGACCTGCATCTAAACCCGCCTTTAACGCATCATCCAATCCAATCCGCTCGCCATCAATAATATGTTGCTTCAAGCGTTGGTCGATGGGCAAATCTGCTAAGTCAGGACCAGATCTAGCATCCTTTGCACTCACACCCGCAAAAATTTCCGTCAGCTTCGTCAACGGATCGTAGGTGCAAATATCCCCTTCAAATCCGCGATTGTCATAAATCAAATCGCGACATACCTGTTGATGTTCTTCGTCAATCTTCGATAACGGCAAAATCTTGGCAGCGGAGACAATCGACCCATCCATCCCAGCTTTCATCGCTTCATTCAGGAAGACCGAATTTAAGGTGATGCGAGTGGCTGGACTCAAGCCAAAAGAAATGTTAGAGACCCCCAGCATAAAATGGACACCGGGCAGATTTTCCCGAATCAGTCGAATTGATTCGATGGTTGCTTTGGCATTTTCCCGATCCTCCTCAATCCCAGTTGAAATCGGTAGGGCTAAGGTATCATAGAAAATTTCATGGGGTGGAATCCCAAAGTTGAGCGCGTCCTCATAAGCCCGTTGGGCAATCTCGAATTTTTTCTGGGCGGTTCGAGCCATTCCCTCTTCATCGATACAGCCGATGACAACCCCTGCGCCATATTCTTTTGCCAATTCCAACACTTTAAAAAATCGCTCTTCTCCATCTTCATAATTAGTGGAATTGAGCAAACATTTGCCCCCAGCGACCTTGAGACCCGCTTCCATTTTTGTCCACTCGGTGGAGTCAAGCATCAGTGGGAGGGTCGTGTTAGTCACCAGTCGTGATACCAGTTCTCGCATATCCCGTTCTCCATCACGCCCGACGTAATCTACGTTTACGTCCAGCATATGGGCGCCTTCTTTGACCTGGGATTTAGCGATCGCCAATAACCCATCCCAATCATCTTCATTCAAAAGCTTGCGGACTTTCTTAGAACCACTGGCATTTAATCGCTCGCCAACGATTAAAAAAGAATTATCCTGCTCATAGGTTTGGGCGGAATAAATGGAAGCTGCTGCTGGCGTAAGGGAATTGGTTTTGCTGCTGTCAATACAACTAAAGGGATATCTCTCAAAAAATTTGTTCCTTTTGCGCGATGCAAGTTCCTACGCAACATTTTTGTTTCAGCCTGCACGGCACAGATAGACTGGGGCGCAAATGCTTTAAGCTTCGGCAGCATTTCTAGAGGAATGCGTGTACTGTATCTCGGTAAATGCTGCAATAAGCGCAATACACCAATTCTAGCTAATTGCCGGTTTAACCATAAGTCGATCGGGGACGGTTCAAGCTTTACTGGTGTAGGCGGCAAGTGCTCCTCCTGTTCTGGATGGGCTGAATCTACCAAGATCATACCGACCACTTCAATAGGAAATTTGTCTTCCATACCCAATACCCAACTCCAAGCAACAACATAATCCCAACAATCAACGCAAGCCTTTTCAAAAGATTAGGTGGATTAGATTGCAGATTGGATGGAGTTGGCTTCACCTGAAAATCTGGAGTATCGAGATGATGGAGAAGGTCTCTTGGACTTGCCTCCCCCATAAATATCTTATCAGCACCGGGCCACACATACTCTCTATTGTAGGCATTAGGCCCATTTTTAACCCCACCGAAATGTCTGAATAGACCATCACCATAGTATTGGGTAGAGGTGACTGCCTGATTGTGAAATGCTACCAGTTGAGGATTTACCTGAGAGTTGTATGAGAAATAAATGGCCTTTTCTTGACTAGCTATTGCGTCATAATTGCTAGGGTTACCATCAACCCATTCACCTGGTGGCACTAATGTGTCGGAGTTACCATGCAAAATTGCCACAGGTTCCGTCAGACTCTTACCCGTAGATTGAATCTTAAGGGGATTCATAACAAATGGAACGCAAAACAATCTCAAGATACAAATGACAAATCCGGGAATCCCATTCTCCGTAGTTGGAGTCGGATCGCTCACGACAATTTTCTTGGGCAACACTTGACTATCGGACGAATGCTCCTTCAAATAACAAGGCGCACTTAGAGCAATTAACCCTCCCAAAGAATGACCAAAGGCAAAAGTATCTAAATTATCCTTATTCCAATGTGAATATTGCGGCTGCTTGCACAGATAGTTCCAGGCATTTTCTGTAAGGGAGAGTCCATTTTTTAGCCATTTCTCTGGAGAATGAACTAAACTCAACGCTACCGTAGATAACAGGTGAATTAAATTCTTCCCATACTCCCGCCGAAACCAACTGATAACAGTTAACAGGATAGTAATAAAGATCATAGATCTGGCTACTTTCTGCAATTCTCTAGCACTAAATTGCGATAATTCACCTTTTACATCTAAATCGCCCCGTTCGTAAGCCTCAAACCCTGAAAGTACGGAGTCAATATCGTCTGTTGTTAACAAAGGAGTCTCAGTCGAAGATTTAGTAGAGTGAGCATTGGCTAACTTATCAGCTGACAACTTAGCCAATGCTCGCCATTTCTGCAAATAAGGGAAAGGTTTTTGAGACGGGGTAGGAACTTGAGATAGAGTATTGGGATAAAGACTGTTTTGGAAATCAGGAAAAAACACAATATATCCCTTTTTCACTAACTCAACGAGGTGAGCTTCATAAAAATAGGGCATACAGAGAGCAAATCCATGTAAATAGATAATAGCTTTCAGATCTGTTCCAGGAGCTGCTACAGCCTCTGGCACATATACTCGCATAAAAGTAGCATTGAGATGGCAGCCATGTTGATAAACATAATATCCCTTGTTAGATGGCACATGGATAGATTGCCAGGATTGAGATGAAGAGTTTGACATTGTTATATTTTCCTTAGTCCTATGATTTACAGCAAGAGTTCTACGATTTATGGCAGGTAAGGTAACATTTGGCAGATATTCGATTGAGAAAGTGATAAAAAACTTATAGGTAACTCAGCAAAAGTATTGGGTGTTATAGGAATCAGGAGAGCCGCCCTCCTGATTCCCATGACGCCGTTTTCTTTCACCAAGCTACTTAAGTAGGTTTATCAATAAAACCCGTATTAAATTCTGATCAAACCAGGCAGCTATATTAATCTGGCCGAATGTAAAGTGGTTTTAACATATTCACCTATTTAATTGAATTTCATCACTTGCTGTTTGTTGAACTTGAATAATTCCTTTCTGATAAACTAACCACATAAAAATAGCAAGCCCAGCTAAAGTTCCTGCTAAATCGTGGAGAATATGAAATAAAGCATTATAAACAAAATGAGGATTATTGGGATCTGTATAGTTTTCTAAAATGCTAATAAATGACAGATTTACTCCTACAGAAAATACAGGAACAAATATCATTTTCCAATCTTGAAGAAGTTTATAACCTCGATAGGTAAGCACAGTAAAAGCTAAAATCAAGACAATATAAATTGGTATCTTTAAACTAGGATCATTGTATTTATAACCTATAGGATACAAAATAGAAACAGTTAATAAACCAATCGCAAAAATGATATTAATGATATGAGTTACTGTATTGGTTTCTTGACTTAAACCATCTGCCCACAAAGCAAATCCAGAAATCGAGAAAAAGTAAAACATGAAATTTAGCATCGTAAAATTATTCTGGTAAAACCAACATTGAGTGACGTGCCAACCGATTTATGAAGCAATAGATACCATGATAAAAGCTAGCCCTAGCTGGGAAGCAAAAATTGTTTTTGGGGATGATTTTAAATTATTTAATGCTTGATAAAAAATCCTCATTGCTAAAGGAATTAATACAAAAGTTAAAACATGGGTTAAGATTAAGGCATATCTCCATCCCCCTTTAATACAAACTCCTTCTTGGTAAAGTTTTATTTGTTCTGGTGTTATTTCTGGTAGTTTTATCAGTACAACAAGCAAGATTTTGGATTATTACCAGTGCCTCTATTTTATCAGGGGCAATTACCGTTTTTTGCGGACCGATCGCTTTTTTAGGTGTGGCAGTACCCCATCTATGTCGCAGTTTGTTCAAAACATCAGATCACCGCATACTAGTCCCTGCTGTCATATTTGTGGGTGCAATTCTCGCCTTACTTGCAGATTTGCTCTCACAATTACCAGGAAGTCAAATTGTCCTACCCTTAAACTCCGTGACAGCTCTGATTGGCACTCCCGTCGTTACCTGGGTGATTTTGCGTCGTCATTCCCATACATAGTTATCCCCAATGAATCATCCAATTCTCAACACCAATAACCTGACTATCGGTTACAAAACATCACGGGGTAGGACTCACATTGTTGTCGCTGACATTTGTGCATCCCTAATCTCTGGTGAATTAGTCTGTTTATTGGGTGCAAATGGTGCGGGTAAATCAACCCTATTGCGAACCTTAGCGGGAATGCAACCCCCCATCCAGGGAACAGTAGAACTACTGGGAAATGACATCTACAATTTAGCACCCCAGGAATTAGCCAAACTTCTGAGTTTAGTCCTCACAGAAAAAATTGATGTGGGAATGCTTTGCGCTGAAACCTTGGTAAGTATGGGACGCTATCCTTACACTGATTGGTGGGGAAATTTAACTGCCAAGGATGAGAAAATAGTCCAATGGGCGATCGCATCTGTAGGAAGCTTACACCTAGCTAAACGCAATGTCAACGAACTCAGTGATGGTGAGCGTCAGAAAATCATGATTGCCCGTGCTTTAGCCCAGGAACCTGCTTTAATGCTACTAGATGAACCGACAGCCTTTCTAGATTTACCCCGTCGTGTAGAAATTATGCAACTATTACGCCAATTAGCACAACAAACCAATCAAGCAATTTTGCTTTCTACCCATGACTTGGATCTAGCTTTGCGTCTTGCTGATAAAATCTGGTTGTTAACAGCAGATGGTTCTCTAGAAATTGGCGCACCAGAAGATTTAGTCTTAAATGGTATATTTACTGAAACTTTCCACAGTGAAGGTGTCGAATTTGATGCAAGCTCCGGAAGATTTCGTTTACATACACCAATTCGTGGTGAAATCAGTTTGCTGGGTGAGGGTATAGAAACCCTATGGACAAAGCGCGCTTTACAAAGGGTTGGGTTTGTTGTGGTGTCAGATAGCAATTCCTCAATTACCGTAGAAGTGGTAAATGCGATCGCGCCAAGTTTTTGGCAAGTTACTTATAGAAATACTGTATCAAAATATCAATCCATCTATGAGTTAATTCTGTCTTTAGATCGAATCACTGAGAATAAAGAATAAAACAATGTTGGTTTTTACTTCTTGCTAGTGGTGAAATGGAGTAAGGGAAATAAATAGTCAAGTTTTCTTCCATCTGCCAAAAACTGGATTTATCAGGGGAAATATCTACCTCCCATCCATGCCCCTTTTTGATTTTTTAATTGGAGCATATAAATAGTCTGGAAAATATTTATTTACTTGATAAAGCAAACCATGTTGGTGTTATTATAGTATCTATCTTCGGTTCTAGTGGGGAGCAGCCACTAGAGATAACGGGGAAAGTCCGGTGCGAATCCGGCACTGTCCCGCAGCTGTAAGCAAGGAAAAATCGTAACCTTGTAAGTCAGAATGCCCGCCGACAAATCAACAAAAACATCGCTAAATCTACGAGGTATAGATGAAGGCACATACAATATTTGTTTGTACGACTTGTGCAAGTAAGTGGGAAAACGGTAAGCGTGTCGGTGAAAGTGGTGGTGAAAAGCTACTTAAACGCTTGCAAGCAGATTGCCCTAATTGGGAATTAAACCAAGAATTTACTATTCAACCAGTCGAATGCATGAGCGCTTGCAGTCGCTCTTGTGTAATTTCCTTCGCTTCACCTGGTAAAACTACCTATGTTTTCGGCGATATTTCCTCCAATTTAACTCCCGCAGAAGTTGAGGGTGTGTTTGATTGTGCAGGTAAGTATTACGTGCATCCAGAAGGTTCCTTACCTTGGGCTGAACGTCCTCAACCGCTTAAGAAAGGACTTTTAGCGAGAATTCCAGCAGTTTCCATTCCCTTGGAGAAGAAAAATGCTGAGATGGAGTTGTGTAATTAAGGATTTGAAAATTTAATTGCAGCAAAATTTTGTCGTAATTAAGTTGCAGTTGTGATTATTTTAAACAACTGCTCAAATTTGTTTGCAAATATTTCGATTTAAGAGATTTGGGTTGATTTATAAAAAGTTGAAACTTCAAAATATATCTCTTACAAAGAAAGAGATTTAGAGAGAGTTTTCCCCAATCAAAACCCATATCTGATATAGAACTAGTGTACCTTCATAAATTGGAAAAAATGAAAATTAAAACTGCGAATTTAGGTTATCCTCGCATTGGTAAAAATCGGGAAGTAAAGAAAGCATTAGAAGCTTTTTGGAATCGAAATGACGACCAAAATCAGACCAAATTTGACGCTAATAAACTCACGGTTACGTGCCATAAAAAAGACCAAATCGCGTCAACTTATTGGCAAGTTACCTATAAAAGCACTATGTCAAAATATCATAGGACTTACGCACAAGCAATGTAATTCGGTCATTACGAGCGACAGCGGCGTAATCGCCTAAAACTCTGGGATTGCTTCCTTACACTACGTTCCAGTCGCAATGACAAATTCAGCTTGCGTAAGTCCTGTATCAGTCTATCTACGAATTGATGCAATTTTTAGACCAAATCACAACGTGACAAGGGGAAGGAGGTTAAATAAGCGTACATTCCAGGTATTCTGGTTGAATTAACACAATAAAGATTATCATTATTGTATGAATATACCTGAGATTACTGTCGTTGCTGGTTTTGCTGGTTCCGGGAAAACTGCTTGGATTCGTCAACAGATACAAAATGTGGCATCTGCTGACGATGAAAGTATTATTTATTTCAGTCCTGGTACTGGAAATGTCCCCATAGATCAAACCATAATTAGTGCTGAATTCCCCCAAATACAGGTTTTTCGTGATGGTGAAGAAGTTGAGTTTACCCAACAAGTACCATCGGCAAATTTAGTTTATATTGAGCTAGGTTTTTATTTAGAATTAGGGAGTTTATCAGGATTATTAGAATACTTTCCCCACCGCAAAGTAGCTATTTTACCTGCTCAGATAAAAGACTCTGAATATCACCATTGGGCGGATGAAATTATTCCCGGAATCCCAAATAAAACTGATTTATCAGCGAAATTATGGCGAGTTATTACAGAGGGTCAAGTTATAGATGAAGACAGTTTAGAAGAATTTTGGTATGAACTAATTCATGGTGCTTATGGTGATGTCAGTCGTGCCAAGGCAATTTTTGATGTTAATGATGGCAGAAGTATTTACTGTGATTTTGTTGCGGGTATACCTCCAACAGAGTTCTTAGAATTAAATTTACCCCGTCATTTAACAGGTAGACCACAGCGTTTTAGTGGAATAGAGGTAGTAGGACAAAATTTAAACGAAACGATTCTCAAACAGACTTTATCTGATTGTTGTTTATCAGATACATTAATTTTGCAATATCAACAACAAGTAAAAGAAATTTTATCACAAGGAATGGAATTATGAAAATCGCTGTTATGTCTTGTATTCACAGTAATATTGATGCTTTGGATGCTGTTTTATTAGATATAGAAACACAAAAAGCAGAAAAAATCTTTTGCTTGGGTGATTTGGTAGGATATGGTCCCTATCCCAATGAAGTTGTGGAAAAAATTCGTGCTTTAGATATTCCTACCTGTGCTGGTTGTTGGGACGAAGATATTGTAGAAGGTTTGAATGCTTGTGATTGTAGCTATCCTTCCTTATTAGCAGAGAAACGGGGTTTAGTTGCTCATGAATGGACAAATAAGGAAATTAAACCAGAAAATCGTCAGTTTTTAGCACAGTTACCCTATTCTTTAAAAGAAGGTAACTTGGGTTTTGTTCATGGAAGTCCCCACAGCAATCATGAATATTTATTACCAGAAATTGATGCTTTTGTTGCTTTAGAAAGGGTGATTACATCCGGTGCTGACGTACTATTCTGTGGTCATACCCATGTTCCTTATGTGCGTAATTTTGATGGTAGTCAATTACAAGTAAAAATTAATCAGGATAAGTCCTCAACGGCAAATACTTTTACTGCACAATTTAAACAAATTATTAATGCAGGTTCTGTGGGTGAACCAAGACATGGCAGACCAAATGCAACTTATGTAATTTATGATATTGATACTCAAGAAGTTACATTGCGTGAGGTTAATTACGACTATCAAAAAACCTGTACAGCAATTGTAGAAAAAGGATTACCTGCAATTTTTGCATGGCGTTTGGCACGGGGAATTGAATTTGCAGAACGTGCTGACGATCCGACTCATGTTTGTACCAGATAAGGAGAGTTGAATGCAAATTTACAATTTAGGAAATATTATCTATTGATAGTACTAAAAATAGGGATTTTTTTGTAAAAGACCTACACATATGCAGCCATAAATCTTATTTTGAGATTTCTACTGTTCAAATCAACAATTGATCGCAATTCCGATGTCAATTCACATCTTGCACCACAAGATTACCCTCGAAAATTAGAGCCTGAAATCCTTGATTTAGCGTAGGGTGGGCACTGCCCACCTTACTCTTATTGAGAAGGTGCAAGATATGTGTCAAGTAAATTTAAAATCTAAAATTGAAATGAAGTGGGCAATTTTAAGCGGGATAGAAGGCAACTTAACAGCTTATGAAGCAGTAATGGCTGACATTAAACGTCAAAGTCGTTACATAGAAGCATTATATATTCTTGGTGATGCGATCGGGCCTACACCAGAATCAGAAAAATTGGTATCTCGTTTACTTAAACCCCGTTCGGGAGAACTCACACCACTTATTTGTAAAGGATGGTGGGAAGAACAATGTTTGATCTTACATGGTTGGAGTGGAACTTCAGAACCGACGGATTTACTACAAAAATATGGGGGAGAGACTGTAAAAACGCTGTGGGATAGTGTATCTCGGAATACTGTAAATTGGATCAGAACTCTAGATTTGGGTTTCTTTGAGTTAGATTGTTTGTTAATTCATGGGACAACGGTATCTGTAGATGAAGAGTTAAACCCAGACACCTCTCCTGTAGTGATTTTAGACCGAGTAGCGCGGATGCAAGCAAATAATTTATTTTGCGGTCGTTCTGGTTTGACTTTTCAGTATCATTTAGAAACTGGTTCCATTAACACCACCCTCACTACCCTGGATAACCAAACCCCCCAGCAAACTATCAATGTTACTCCCCGTCAAGTTGTAGGGGTGGGAAATGTGGGGAGAACACCAGGGGAAGCAACTTATACTCTCTACAATCCCAATAGCAATCAAGTGGAGTTTAAAACTGTACGTTACGGTGTCAGTAAGGGGTTCGGAGTTTAAAATAATTTAGAATGAGCGAATTACGTTTTGCAACGGAGATTTTACCCCGACGCAAAACGCGCTGCTTTTAGAAGCAGGGGACTTTTACCCCTAAAGTTAGTTAAATTAAGGTTTGTAGTGTCACGCACCGACGACAGATTGTGACAATATCGTAAGTCCTGGATTAAATAATCTTTGACCAAAAATAATGGGATACAAGCCCCGTCCTTCTAGGACGGCTTCTGACGACAATCGCTCATGGGGGAGACCCCCAAGACCGCGTTGTCGCGCTTTTCTTGATTCTTAATATATTGCTTTAAAACC
>JASJCJ010000212.1 GCA_030066045.1 Calothrix sp. MO_167.B12 | reverse complement strand
GCGCGTTGATGGTTATAATACCATATTTTGTAGTCATAATATTTTTGAGGGAAACGCTCGTGATAAATCCCTTTGAGTCGGGTTTCATCCCCTGGTTAAAAACGAGCGGGGTTCTCACCCTCCCATTATGCTTTGATAGAAATGATGAACTATTGTGGAGAAACGTAAATGCTAGGTCTAGTTACTTACCTGATTTTCTTGGGTTCGTTTATTGGCATTGCTGTTGGTTTATTGTTTGGTTTACGCGCCGTTAAATTGCTGTAGTGATTTTAAGAAGGCATTAATCAGCCGATGTGTATGAGTAGGGTGGGCAATGCCCACCTTACCCCATGCCATGCCTCAATTATGAATTATGTCACCTCAATTAATGGGTCGGTAATTTTTTCCCTACATTGAAAAGGAGGACGCATTTCCAGCCCCAATAGATTTAACATTTCTTTATCGGCATCATATCCCGGACATGGAGTAGTCACGGTTAACATTTTGCCATCATCGCTGGAAAAGATAGAGTTTGCCCCTGCCATAAAGCAAAAAGCTTGCTCAACTTGGGATAATCTTGCCCTCCCCGCACTCAGACGCACATCAGAACCAGGCATAATCATCCTGGCAGTGGCAATCATCCTCACAACATCCCAGATGGGTACATCTGGCTGATTTTCTAGGGGTGTACCTTCAACTTGGGACAAAATATTAATGGGTACAGATTCTGGATGGGGATTTAAGTTAGCCAGGGTATGCAACATTGATACCCTATCTTCTACACTTTCACCCAAACCGAGAATGCCTCCAGAACAGACAGTAACGTTGGTTTGTCTGACATTGTCAATTGTTTTCAGGCGATCGCCATAGGTTCTGGTGGTAATAATTGTACTATAATATTCCGGGGAAGTATCTAAGTTATGGTTATAGGCATAAAGTCCGGCTGCTTCTAGTTTCTTGGCTTGGGAATCTGTGAGCATTCCTAAAGTGCAGCATACCTCTAGTCCCATGTCAGTGACATTTTTGACCATATCTAGGACTCGGTCAAATTGGGAATTATCCCTGACTTCCCGCCAAGCTGCACCCATGCACACCCGACTAATACCATTGGCTTTGGCTTGCTGGGCAATACTCAAGACAGTTTCCCCATCCAGGAGTGCTTGGGGTGTAACTTCGGTGTTGTAGCGAGAAGATTGGGCACAGTAGCTACAATCTTCTGGACAAGCACCAGTTTTAATGGAAATTAGCTTACAAACCTGTATTTGCTGGGGATTATGATATTGGCGATGGGTGCTAGCAGCTTGATAAACTAGCTCTAGCAATGGCAGGTTGTATATTGCCTGTATTTCTTCTATTTGCCAATCGCAGCGTATTTCTACTGACATCTGTGTTCTTAATTTAATAGATTTTGATCGGGAGTGTGGTGGGAGTAGAATTTTTTTCTGTACTGTTGTCCCTTTGTGCTATTGATATCAGAAATAGAGTATCAAGATTTTATTAGCGATCGAGATAAAATCATTGAGTATTTTAACAACTATAGGAATTTTGTTTGATTCCTGAAATGAATCGTGAAGATAGGGAACGGGAAACAGAAAGTACACCTGAATGACGTGGGAGAATGGTAGCCCCGTATTTCAAATCGGGGCGGAAATTCGACCTGAGCGAATTTATTCGCCGTCAACATCATTAATCAATATGTCAATACATTCTCTTAACCGTTCCTGCCAGTTGGGAATGGCTTTTAATTTGGTTTTTTGCGATTTAGATAGCCGTAGGTTAACTATATCTGTTAGCGGCTCTGCTCTATCAGTAGTAAAACCGAATTTGTGTCCTTTTTTGAATTGCCCAAAATTGTCTCTTGACATTTTATACCTCCATGTGTATACTAGTGATTCTAAGGTAATTGAATCAGTCACTCAAGTGCCTAAATCAAAAACTCCATCCTTCGTAACTGAAATTCCGCTAAAAGTTAATAGCGTTAGTAATAGAGAACTAGAAGCTAGGTTTCGCGCAGGTCAACAGTTATTAAATGCTGTCTTGGGCGAGGCTAAGGTTCGGATGGAGTTAGTACGAAACTCTGTTGGCGCAGCGTGTCCCGATAGGGACATACCTTACCAAAAAGCCAAACAGTTAAGAGGGGACGACAAAAAAGCTAAGACAAAGAAATTATTTGAAGAATCCCGAAAGCTAAATAGGTTTTCTGATTTTGAATTGCAAAGCTTCGCAGTCAGGACAGCTAATTCCAGTAAATGGATTGCTAGTAAACTAGACTCCAATACAATTCAAAAGTTAGCTACCAGAGCCTTTAAAGCTGTAGAAAAAATCTTACTAGTTAAAGCTAAAAATATTAGATTTAAGAGCTTTGAGCGCTTCAAATCAGTAGAAGGTAAAACTAACAAGCAAGGTTTACGTTGGGTTCTACGGCAATCTAAGCGTAGGGAGTTGATAGGTAAAAAGAGTGACTATCGCAACTCCCTTAAATGTGCTGAATATGTTTTATCTTGGGTTGGACTGGAACTCGAACCTATCATTGATTGATTTGACCCTGTAATAGCTCATGGTCTTAATTCTCCCATTAAATACTGCCGACTAGTTTGGCGACGTTTGAATGGGAACAAGCACTGGTTTGTTCAGTTAATTAATGAAGGTCTACCCTACCAGAAGCCTAGTAATTACATTACAGAAGGTTTGATCGGGTTAGACTTGAACATATCCAACGTAGCCTTTGTAGCTGATAACAAAGCAGGTTTGCTGCCATTCGCTGATAAAGTACCTACTTTCTCAAAAGAAATCAAAGCTATTCAACGGAAGATGCAACGCACTCAACGTATGCACAATCCCGAAAATTACCAGCCTGATTTTGAGAAGAAAGTAGGGAACAAAACGATCCTTAAAAAAGGGAAGGTGAAGAAAGGTAGAAAGAAATGGAACAACTCTAATAATTACCGTAAATTACGCCGCAAGAAGGCTGAATTAGAACGCCGTAAGTCTAACTATACTAAATCGAATCACAGAGGTTTAGTTAACGAAATATTGCGGAATGGCAACAGAATTAAAACCGAGAAAGTATCTATAAAGGCATGGCAGAAAATATATGGGAAAGCTATTTCTGCTAAGTCTCCCGGATATTTTCAATCTCAGTTAGTCCTCAAAGCCGAAAATGCTGGAGGTCTAGTTGAAAAGTTTTCGACTAAGAAGACAGCCCTATCGCAAACACATCTGAACGGCTCACGTACCAAGAAGAGTTTATCTCAGCGCGTACATGAGGATGTTACGGGAGTTCGGATGCATAGGGACTTGTTCTCCGCGTATCTTAGTCGGTACGTGCATGACGAATCGCTTCTCATCGTGGATGCTCGTAATGAGTATTCGGCAATGGAGCCATTGTTGGTTGAGGGATGGGAAGAATATCGCAAAGCTGCAAGCAAAGTAGGTGAGTCTGAAATCAGGAACAGTCATGTGTCCTCAGAGCAGTTTTCAACCGAGGGTCTTTCTTCGTCAAGTGCAACCAGCCAGATAACCATTAAGGGCGACAAGCTGGAAGTAATGCCTGAACCCGCGCACCTTTAGATCGCGGAGTGGCTCAGTCAAATGTCTAACCGCAAGGGCATACTACGCTAACAAAAATCAAAGATGAGTCCTAGATGTCATTTCAGGTGCTAATTATCGGCAATCAAATATATGTAGCTAATACTACCAATAATTTGAGATGCTCTGGTTTGATATGTTGAGGAAACTGATTTACGTCTAATGACATTAAAGTTACCATTCATCACAAGCGATCGCTTACTATTATCCTTAGGGAAACAGGAAGATATACCTGCAATTCTGGAATATTATACAGACAATAAGCATTATCTCACTCCCTTTTATCCCCGATGGCACGATCACTTTTTCACTGAGGAATTGTGGCAACAGCAACTGGAGATAAATTTCCAAGATTTTATGCATTATAGGTCATGCAAATTATTTATTTACCTGCAGATAAACCCCCATACAATTATAGGTTCTATCAACTTTAGCAATTTTATCTGGGGAGCCGCCCATTTTTGTACTGTTGGATATAGTCTGGCAGAAAATAGACAAGGTAAAGGGTATATGACTGAAGCCCTAGGAACCGCCATTGATTATGTATTTCAAGAACTAAATATGCACCGAATCATGGGGAATTATATGCCTCATAATCAGCGCAGTGGTAAATTATTGAAAAGGCTAGGCTTTGTGGTAGAAGGCTATGCTAGGGACTATTTATTAATTAATGGTAAGTGGGAAGACCATATTCTGACTAGTTTGATTAATCCTAATTGGCATCAGTGAACTACCTACACCGCTCAAAGAGTCGGTGTAGGCTTCTGGGGATACCGCAGTATGCCCAGAATTTCCTTTGAGGTACTATTAGTAATAGATTCACTTACTACAGGATTCCCTCTACGGCGTTTTATCGTGGGGAATAGTCCCAACCCCACGCGCTTTATGTTGACAGATGCATTCACATCGCGGTCAACAAGCAGCAATTCTTTATCATCCCAATAGTCACGGATACCGCAGTCGGTAAAGACAAACTCATCGCGGTATGAGAGTAACTGGGATGTATAAGCTGGCTTAACTTTGACGACTCTAGCCCCAGCTTTTCCAGCTATGTATTCTAGAGTTGAGAAAAATTGACCGAATGCAGCATCATTCCAGGACTTGTTAAGCCCCGATTTAGCCGCTTGTCCGTTCGGTAAATATTTTCCGTTTTCGTCTTGCTTCGCCTTATTTCTTTTGGATAGCCCTTTGAGGTTTAAATCCTCAACAAAGAAAACTTTCTTCCCTGTTGTGAGTAGCTTGTGCGAGGTCTTGTAGGCGTGGTCTTTTCTTGACCTAGCTATCCTTTGGTGTATACGCGCTTCTCTCTTGGCTAGCTTCCTACGAGCCTTGCTACCTTTCTTCTTGGAGGATTTCCGATTAGAAATGCGCGCTAATTTCTTCTCATCCCTTCCCTTGCACTTTCTCCGGATAAACAGCCCTTATGCGTTGATAAATCAATGTTTTATATTTATTTGGCAGACCCTAAGTAGACAAGGGAGGAAAACCGAACCAACCCTTGTTTTTTTAGATGTAAATGTTAATAATAATTAAGTAAATGAGTTAAAAGGGCACAATGGCATTATATGCGGAATTGCACAGGCATCTAGGCGGCTCAGTTGTACCCCGCGTTTTGTGGCGATACTTCGAGCGACATTCTTCTGAGTTGATTTCCCGTTTTGCTGACTATTCTGCTTTTGAGGAGTTTTATACCCGCGAGCGCAATACTTTAGATGAGTATTTAGAACTACATACCTTAGTGGAAAAGGTGCAAACTGCACAAACCTTGCCCTATTTTATTTATCGTTTGGTTCGGGGTGCTTACATCTTTGAAAATTTGGCTTATTTAGAGTTGCGTTATACTCCTTATCTCCGTACCCCTGAAGATTTGAGTCAATGGGAACGCATTGACAAAATGGCGGAGATTGTGGAAATTGTGGGCAAAGCCAGCCAGATATCAGAATATCCCATTATTACTAGCCAAATTCTCTGTATGCACTCCCGTTTACCCTATGAGGTGAATAAAGCGATTGTTGATTTGGCGGCACAAAATAGGCATTATGTCTGTGCTGTAGACGTGGCGGGAGGGGATAGCTACTATGCAGAACGTTTAGAAGAATGGGTACAGTTATACGATTATGCTCTATCTTTAGGTTTAAATACTACTGGACATCTTTACGAAACCACCGCAGGCTGTTATCCCCAACTGTTGCCTTATCTGACGCGTATTGGTCACGGTATCCAAATACCCCTATTGTATCCAGAATTACTTCCAGATTTAGCCAGACGCAATCAATGTTTGGAAGTTTGCCCCACAACCTATATTAAAACAGGTACTTTAGAAGATATTCTTCAGTTAAAGGTAGTTTTTGACCGTTGTTTTGCAGCGGGTGTAGATATAGCTATTTGTACGGATAATGCCGGATTGCACAATGTGCGTTTGCCGTTTGAGTACGAAAATCTTTTAACCTACGACATTATTAGTTTTGAACAATTACAAACTTGTCAAGATGCGGCTTTCCGCCATGCCTTTGCATGGCCCCACAGCCAGGGTCCTGCTTCTTTGCTGCATGGTTTACTCAAGCCTGAACCAGTCAAAAATTTGGCTGTAAAAGATTCATAATTAGGGTTTGCAGCAGAAAGTCATGATTGTGGGGGTGGGGAATAGGGAATGGGCAATAGGCAATAGTTCGGTGCCTATGGGTTTCTATTCAAAATATCATCAAAAATTATAGATGCAAGAATTTTAAACCTAAAATCCTAATTGACTTGCACGCCCTGACCCGAAAAATAGCCCTTATGCATTGAGCAATCAATGTTTTATAGTTATTCAGCAGACCCTAATTAATGCTGTGCATCTAGAAACTTCAACTGCCGATACAAACAATCAATTTGTGGTAAATCTACACCATTAGCTTGTGCTGTTCTCAACGGATTACCAAAAATTGCTTCTACTTCCAAAGGGCGGTTTTCATCATAATCTATTTTCATACTGGTGCGGTAAGGCTTCATGTTGACGGTGTACTCTAACATTAATTGCACAAAGCTTTGGAGGATAACTCTACCTGCACTTTTGGCTCCTGCTACCACTTCCTCCATTAATTGCTCTACCAACTGACGGGTGTTGGCATCTGCCATTAATTCTGCTGTGGTGGCGTTGAGAATTACAGACAAGCCATTATACGGAATATTCCATACCAATTTTTGCCACCGTGCCAGGAGTAAATCTTCGGCAAATTCTATGGTTATGCCAGCAGTTTCAAAGTCATGGGCAATTTTTTTCATCCTCTGTGTAATCCCCACAGGAGAATAATTAGAGGTATACTCACCCAAAGTTATTTGTCCGTAATCTAGGTGGCGGATATGTCCCGGAGCGATTTTGTTGGAACACAAAAAACATAATCCTCCAATTACCTTGTCATTACCAATAATCCCAGCCACTTCTGCTTCAATTCCCAATCCATTTTGCAATACTAATACCACCCCATCATCTTTGACTACAGATGGCAACATCTGCGGTAATAAATGGTTTTGAGTTGTTTTCAGTGCCACTACCACCACATCACATTTAGGCATTTTGGCTACTTCTTGGTAAGCATGAATCCTAGGAAGAGTGAAGTCACCATCTTTGGATTCAATGATTAAACCGTGGTTAATTACCTGTTTGTAATCGCTATGTAGTAAAAAGTGGATATCTAACCCGGCTTTTTGCAGTTTCGCACCATAAAAACCACCTAAAGCCCCCGTGCCGATAATTGCATATGTATTTTGCGGGGCATTTATAGAAACTGTTTTTGGATTCATCGGAACATCTGTGAAAGACTGACAGAATAGTATCAGCTTCTCGATTACCGTTTTCCCCTCCAACGGGCGGCATAATGATTAAGTCTCCCCTGCCTGTTCCTTGTCCAAAACACTTTTGCGCCCTCACTTATAGTCTTTTTAGTGCTTTGATTGAAATAGCGATCGCTCTCTGGGAAAAACAAGTCATCAAGAATGTGATCGCTCTCTGGGAAAAACAAGTCTGTTTCGTACTTGGGCGAGAACAAAGATTGGAGAAATTGCAGGTAAATAATCACAAAAAGCCTTATATTGTCTCACTACCTACCTCCATTAGTCAAACCAATAATTTTTTCAATTTAAGTTATGTAAACAAAATCGTATTAATTTTTGTAATTAGTAAGAAATAATATCAATAAACAAGTAACGTACTACAAAAAAATAATGACTTTTCAAGCTTTCAGATAGCAAAATAAAAATTGCCCATTACTTTCGCAATTATACATATACCATATTACATGGTGTAATTACTATTATTTTGTTGTACTATTGCGAATAGCATCAATAAGTCCTAAAAACATTACTGAATATTTCAATAGGTTAAGTTTTATGCATAGGAATATCTAATTAAGATTTCCATGAGAAATTATTTGGGATTATGAGTATGAGTTCACCCAGGTTAGTTATTCGTTTTAAGTTTGTAATAATTTTTCAACTAATTCATGTACATTGGTGGATGGATTACCACATCCATCATTCTGTTCTGCCAATCTTTTAGAATTGGCAATTGCATCATATGTTTTTGGTTTGAGTACTTCGTATAAATTAGGGTCATTTTTGTCATAGCTATCTCTCTTTTTGAGAGTACCTGCTTTGATTTTTTCTGATTCCAGCCTTTCAATTAATTCACTACAACTTTGAAAAGGGCTGGTTGTATAACAGTAGTGAAGTAAAAACCAAAGTTCAAAACATGGGATAGATATTATAGCTTTGCAATTTTGAATTTCTTCTACTCTTTGACAGGCTTCTCGAAATTTTTCCTCTTTACCATCTTTATCAAAAACACAATAAGCCATATCATATTTTGGCTTTCGTTTTGTTTTATGATCTTTCTTATTTTTTTTAATTAAATCATAAGCTTTACTTACTAAAACTGAAGGATCGCCTCCAGAACCACGAACTATTTCTACTTTAGTTGCAGTTAAATTCAAGTCTTTTATCAAAGCGCGGAAATAATTATATTCTGTCTTTTCTCCTTCTACAACAATTAACAATATTTTTCCAGTTCTTTTCTTTCCTGGATACCGTTGAAGTCGATTAATTGCTTTACCTTTAGGAGATTGTTTTTTCGGCATGAATTAAACATTTAATTTATTAATCAGAGGAATACCTCCATATCTACCTGATTGGTATCCTTTTTGTAGTGATTCATCTTCATTAATTTGAAATTCTAATAGTGAATATATATTGGTAGTCATGTTTCGATATTTCTCCGTAAACCAAATTTGATCAGAGCGGAAAATATCTTCATCTAAAAGTGTTGTATCGTGAGTTGTAAATATTAATTGAGCATTATTTTTATTTATATCTGGATCGTGAAACATTTTCACTAAGGCTTGAGAAAGTAATGGGTGTAAACTAGTGTCTAACTCATCTATGATTAATAGTTCACCATGCTGTAATACATATAGCCATAGTCCAGCAAGTTCAAATAAACGCTGTGTTCCACCAGATTCATCAGACATTTCAAATTCTATATAATTATCTGAATCATTCATCTGACGAACTGTAGTAATATCAAATCTTTGAATTTCATCTATTTCAACAAAATCCTCTCCTTCTTGTTGCTCAACCTCTTGAAAGAAACGTTGAAAAAAAGACTTTAAGTTATCGGAAATAGGATTTGTTTCAATATGAATATCGAATATATCAATGTCCGCATTGCGAATAAGGTTGACAACTTTTTGAGAAAATTTTTTATCCTCTTCAAGAAGACTCAGGGTAAATTCGGTAGTGCGAGAATTTGGATTTAATATACTGATTCTCTGCTGAAACCACTTAAATATATCTGTTAATTGAGGATGATTATTTTGTGCAGCATGAGACAGAAATAGAGAATTAGGACGCACAAGTTTTTGAATACGTTTTTTCTCTCCCTTTAATCCTCGTCCAAAAGACCATTCGTATCCTTCATCATCTTGTAGTTCGGGGTTTTCTGGTAAATATTTACGGAAGAACCATTTTTGTGAACTCTCGTTAGGATGAGCAATTAACCATTCCTCATAAACCCTTTCTTTTGTTAAAGAAATACCGTATTCATAGCGAGTATTTTGATGGATAAAAATAAGTTCAAAGCTAGTAGGTTTCCGCTCTGATTCAGAATTAAGTCGAAAAGGCTCAATAGAAAATTTATCACCAGTCTGCATTCTACTAGCAGAATTGACTACTATATTTCTTAGAACCTGTATAGCGCGTAATAAATTACTTTTACCTGAAGCATTTGCACCATATATCACCGTACTTTTGAGTAAGCGCAGTTTATCGGTATTTGGCATCGGAAAAGTATTACTATCCAGCATAGCCTCATCTTCAGACGCTACCATGCTGAAGGTCTGTTTCTCCTGAAATGAACGATAGTTTTCTACGCTGAACTCAATTAGCATAAACGCTATATTATTTCCCTACTTGCTTATAATTCCTCAATTGTGGCAAATATTAAAGCAAACATTCTGTATCTACACCAGTATTACCCCGTCCCCTGTATAAGATTATCTCTCTCCTGCCTTTCTGCATCCTCTGCATCCTCTGCGTCTGAAGCGGTTTTTTTAATCAATAATCCTTGGGCGAGATAGAAGTAACTACTTAGCAAAACTATAAATCTGCTGCCTCTGCAAATTGTCACAAATAGAGGAAGGTAACTGACTTAAGGGAAAACTCTGCCGATCGCACTGTACCTGTAAATGACTCAAAGGATCTGTACCGGGAGACACCAGAAATTCTAACTTCTGGATATAAGGTAAACCCACCACATGGTCTAAAATTTTAGCGATCGCTTGCAAATAAGGATGATCCTGTTGCTGATACCAATCTGGAGATGCTACCAGGGGCTGATCTAAACCCAAGTGTACGGTTAAGGATGGTTTATCAAATAATGCGATCGCTACTGGACGAGCTTCTTCCTGTAATAATAAATTATGGGTTTTGGCTAAATGTCGCAGTTTTTCCAGCCTTTGGTAACGCTCTGTCACTCCTTGGGGTGCATCTTGCCAGTGGAGGGCTACTGTAAGTAAATAGGTCTGCAAGAGCATATGACCTAATTTTTTCGCTTTGGTGGCTAAGTAATTGGAATTGTAGTCATTGGATTCAATGAGCAAGGGAACCCGATCCACAACTTCCAAACTATAACCTTTTAATCCCGCAATTTTACGGGGATTATTGGTTATCAAACGAATCTTATGTACACCTAAATCCATCAGCATTTGCGCCCCCATGCCATAGTCCCGCAAGTCGGCGGGGAAGCCCAAACGCTCGTTGGCTTCTACCGTATCCAGTCCCATGTCCTGCAAGGAATAAGCCTTTAACTTATTCACCAAACCAATACCTCGCCCTTCTTGACGTAGGTATACCACAACACCTTGCCCTGCTTCTTCAATCATTTTCAAGGCGGCTTGTAATTGCATCCGACAATCACAACGTAGGGAACCCAAAGAGTCACCAGTTAAACATTCCGAATGCATTCGTACCATGACTGGATTATCCCCAAACTCAGAGGGGTTTCCCTTGACAATGGCAACATGGTCGGAATTATTCAAGGTGTGACGATAGGCATAAATTTGAAAATTACCGAACTGGGTGGGTAACTCCGCCACAGTTTCCCGCACCACCAAGCGATCGTGTTGCAGACGATAACTAATTAAGTCAGCAATACTAATAATTTTCAACTGATGATGGCGGGCATATTCAAACAACTGGGGTAAACGCGCCATTGAACCGTCGGGGTTTTGAATCTCACAAATTACCCCTGCCGGGTACAATCCAGCTAATCTAGCTAAATCTACCGCCGCTTCCGTATGTCCTGCCCTTTTTAATACTCCACCTTTTTTGGCACGAATGGGGAAAATATGCCCTGGACGGCGTAAATCTTCCGGCTTAGTATCTGGGTTAAGTGCCACCTGAATTGTACGGGCACGGTCTTCTGCCGAGATGCCAGTGGTAACTCCCAAATTGGGTCCAGCATCAATACTAACAGTAAATGCCGTTTGATTCGTATCCGTAATATTGCTGACCATCAATGGTAAATCTAGTTGATCCAATCGATCGCCCATCATCGCCAAACAAATTAACCCCCTAGCTTCCACTGCCATAAAATTAATGGTATTGGGGGTAGCAAATTGGGCAGCACAAATTAAATCGCCTTCATTTTCGCGGTTTTCATCATCAACCACAACAATGGTACGGCCTGCCTTGAGATCGGCTAAGGCGGCATTAATAGAATCAAATTGAAAAGAGGAGGGTGACAATGCTGCACCATTGGGATTGGGACTAACGTCGGATTCCCCTACTTGTGCTGATTGCCATTCATGATTAGACTGCGACACAGAGACTTCCAGTTCGGAAACGTAAATTTTTTTAACAAATTTCTATATGTTGTATTGTACCTCTTTTGATAGACACCAGCAGGATAGTAGCAATGATTCGATAACATAACAGGGATATCTGCCCTAAAATAGGGTCTTATACCATTTTGGATTTTAGATTTTAGATTTTGAGGACAGCGTGGTCTTGGGGAGTCATTGCAGTCTTGTGGAGCCAGTCCGGTGTTGGGGTCTCCCCAAATAGAGGAACTGGCGTGGTTTCCCATTATAGACGCTTTGCAGTTTCTCGCAGAGGAGAGCAAATGGCGTGTCTCCCCCATGAACAATTGTCGGGAAGTAAGAATCACCTTCTGTATCTGTGTTCTGCAAATCCATTTTTTGCATTCTTGGTTCAAACACGAATCCCCTAACAGCAGGAGAAAACTAGACTCTAATTTTTGATTAAGTGTGGGAATACCTCACCTATCCACAGCCAAACTACCTTATTACCTTATGGGTATTGACAGGAGTCAGGAATGGTGAAAAATAAACAGCTACCTAAAAAATATAGATAAGGATTTTGTATCATGGGCAATTTTAGACGCGTACCCATTGGCATTGTCGGCGCGTCAGGTTATGGCGGAGTGCAGTTAGTCAGACTACTAATGGATCATCCAGAGGTAGAAATAGTTTATTTGGGAGGGGAAAGTAGTGCTGGTAAATCCTTTGCGGATATTTACCCCCATTTAGCTCATGCATGTGACCTGCAAGTGGAAACATTAGATCCAGACCTGATTGCACACCGTACAGAAGTGGTGTTCCTGTCTTTACCGAATGGGCTGGCTTGCCACCTTGCACCCCAACTAATCGATAAAGGTTGTAAAGTACTGGATTTGAGTGCAGACTATCGATTTCAGGATTTATCTACTTATGCCAATTGGTACGGTAAAGAAAGGCAAGATCATGCAGTAGCTAGCACAGCTGTTTATGGACTACCAGAATTGTACCGCGATCGCATTTCCGAAGCCCAACTAATCGGTTGTCCTGGTTGCTATCCCACTGCTAGCCTCTTAGCATTATCACCTTTGCTGAAACAAGGTTTAATCATCCCCGAAACAGCCATTATTGATGCTAAGTCTGGTACATCTGGTGGGGGAAGGCAGGGTAAAATCAATATGTTACTCGCCGAAGCTGATAATTCCCTGGGTGCTTATGGTGTTGCTAGTCACCGCCATACCCCAGAAATTGAGCAGATTTGTAGCGACTTGGCAGGCCATGAAGTCACGGTACAATTCACTCCACACCTCATACCAATGGTGCGGGGCATTTTAGCCACAGTCTATGCCACACTCCGTGACCCTGGTTTAGTTAGGGATGATTTAATTACCATTTATAGAGCCTTTTACCGTAATTCCCCTTGGGTGAAAATTTGTGAGCCTGGTGTTTATCCCCAGACAAAATGGGCTTGTGGCAGCAATCTTTGTTATATAGGCATAGAAGTTGACCCGCGTACAGGTCGCATAATCGTCATGTCAGTAATTGACAATTTGATAAAAGGACAAGCGGGTCAAGCAGTGCAATGTATGAATCTGTTGATGGGTTGGGATGAAACCCTGGGATTGCCCAAGTTAGGGTTTTATCCTTAATTAGGGAATGGGGAATGGGGAATGGGGAATGGGGAATAGGGAACAGGGAAAAGATTATTCCTTTAACCATCACCCCATCACCCCATCACCCCATCACCCCATCACCCCATCACCCCATCACCCCATCACCCTACCTAGGTCCCATACCTACGGTACCGGCATAAATGGCGCGATCGCCTAATTCATCTTCTATCCTTAACAAACGGTTATATTTTGCTACCCGTTCGCTACGACACAGGGAACCTGTTTTAATTTGACCGGCACGGGTGGCTACGGCTAAGTCAGCAATGGTGGTATCTTCTGTTTCCCCGGATCTATGGCTAATTACGGAACGGAAACCATTACGAGTGGCTAAATCAATGGTTTCCAATGTTTCCGTCAGGGAACCAATTTGATTGAGTTTAATCAAAATGGCGTTACCAGCTTTTTGCTCAATCCCCTTTTGTAACCGTTGGGAGTTGGTAACAAATAAATCATCCCCAACTAATTGCACCTGGCTACCAATTTTAGTTGTTAGGGATTGCCAATTTTGCCAGTCTTCCTCATGCAAACCATCTTCAATAGAAACAATGGGGTATTGGCTAACCAACTGCGCCAAATAATCGATAAATTCCCCTGGAGAATGGGGCTTACCGTCATAAACATACTGCCCATCCTGGTAGAATTCGCTGGCAGCCACATCTAACGCCAAAGCTACTTGTTCCCCTGGCTTAAAACCAGCCTTTTCAATGGCAGCCACCAGTAACTCTAACGCCACCTGATTTGACTCTAGGTTGGGAGCAAAACCACCTTCATCACCCACACCAGTCAGTAAACCCTTCTCACTCAAAACCTGGGCAAGGGTGGCAAATACCTCCGCACCCCAGCGCAAAGCTTCCCGGAAGGAAGTAGCACCCACGGGGACAATCATAAATTCTTGAAAGTCCACATTATTCGCAGCGTGGGCACCACCGTTAATTACATTCATCAACGGTACAGGCAGTAAATTCGCCAAGGGGCCACCCAAATAGCGGTAGAGGGGAATTCCTAAAGCTTCTGCTCCAGCCTTGGCTGCTGCTAGGGAAATTGCCAAAATTGCATTGGCACCCACATTAGACTTATTCCCCGAACCATCTAACTCAATCATCATGCGATCGATTAATTCTTGGTTGAGGGCATCCACCCCTAATAATTTTGGTGCTAAAACTTCCTTAGCATTTTGTACTGCCTTGAGTACTCCCTTGCCACTGTAACGATTTTTATCTCCGTCCCGCAGTTCGTGTGCTTCAAAGGTACCTGTAGAAGCACCGCTAGGAACCTGTGCCAGTCCCATTGCACCATTCAATAACTGTACTTCCGCCTCTACAGTCGGTTTACCCCGCGAGTCGAGAATTTCACGGGCAACAATTGTCTCAATTGCAGTATCTAGAGTGTTCATCATCTGTGTTTTGTCCTTTTGTGGAGTCTATTCACCAACTATTTCAGCTGCACAGCCCCAATCGTTAGCATAGGGGTTTTAGGTGTACTCTAGGCAGATATTAAAGAAGAATTTTCGGTTAGGGTATGGGGAATGTTGAGAATTATGAATTATCCTGATGCGAAAATGCTCAACTTTCGACAAGTCAGCGCGATGCTAAGAAGGGAAATCACTTTCATACTTTTCTATCAGCGTAATCAACAATTCATTAACCTCAAAAACAATTAGTACCTAATTCGTGGGTCTATCAAAACATAATGGGAGGGTGAGAACCCCTACGATTGATCGAGGGGATGAAACCCGACTCAAAGGGCTTTAGTCCTTTGTTTCTATTTTACGTGAACATTGACTACAAAATATGGTATTATTTTGTAGGAGGTGATAAACGGTGTTAACTTTAACTTACGAATATAAAGCCAATCCAACACAAGAGCAAATTAAATTAATCGAACATACATTAGATGTATGTCGCAAGGTTTGGAATTTTGCTTTGTGTGAGCGAAAGGATTGGACTAATTCTCGAAAGTCACCTGTTAACGCTTG
>JASJCJ010000211.1 GCA_030066045.1 Calothrix sp. MO_167.B12 | reverse complement strand
TAGGGCGTGTTTTCAAACCCAAAATTGGCATCAATTGTAGGTTGGGGAGCCACTCTTGTGCGCGGGTTCCCCGCGTTGAGAGAAGTGGCGTTTGAGGGACGTAGACCCGAAGGGGCTTCTCGCAGAGTAACCCAACATTCTTCGTTAGACTTGTTGGGTTTCACTTCGTTCTACCCAACCTACGAATAAGTTTGAAAACAGTCCCTAGGGAACCCCATAATTAATAGGAGTTGGTCTCGGTTTCATGACCATCCTTGGCTTTCAAATCTAAAGTCTTCCCTCAATCTTACTAAATATCCAATCAGGAATAGCATGCTCTGTCTCATATACTTGGTTATACTTTTGTTCAATTTGTTGCCAATCAATTGAACTATCTACTAAAACTTTATTTTTAAACATATCTAGTGCTTTACCAGATAAACCTTTTTCCAAGCACTTTTTCATTGCTAATCGACTTTCATCTATTTCACCAATACATTCAAATGGTGTATGTTCGGATAGTCCTACCATTTCCGTGAAAATGGGTAGTAAGTCATCATCATCAAACAGATTGTAGCCAAAGACTGCATCTACAGAGGCTGGCTCGAATACAGCCATTAAACCTAACCACACATAGGCACATTTGGGACACTTTTTGCACCAAGGTTTTTGGATATTACAGGAGTGAATTTTAGGCAGCACTTCTGGATATTTGGTCAGATTTTGGAAGATGCGGAAGTCATATATAGGTTGCAAAAGACTGAAATAAGTGAAATTAGATAAGAGATTTTCTTGAATGAATTGATTTAATTCTTGTTCTGCTTCGTAGCCTTTACCCCATTGATGATTTACTTCCTTGCCTAGTTTTTCCCAGAATAAATTACCAGTATTAGCACTTTTTTCATGAGCTAAACTTAAGTATTTGTATCCCTCATTCAGAATTATAGGTAAAGATTCAAAGATGGAAACCGGAGTTTCGGGAACGGTAATCCCTGAATTATCTGGAAAATATAGATGAAGAAAGGGATAGTCTACAAAATCATCGTAGATAGAAATTTTATGCTTTCTTATGGGGTTAACGTGTTCTAGGACTCCAGAAATTAAATTGTGTTGGATATCAGCTTTGCCATAAACAGTATGAGAATATTGCATGGAAGCAAAAGGAATATCTGCTTCTTGTAGTATTTTCAGAGCTACAATACTATCCTTACCACCACCACAACCTGCAAGGATGGTAGAGTTCTCACCAGATATAGAAGCAGGTTTGCTGTTACCTAAATTAACTCCTGGATAGATAAGTTCAGGACCTGGGTAGTCGGTTACATTGTTTTCATATAAATGTTGGGCAAATACTCCTTTATATATCTTGGCAAACAGTTCTAAAACTGGCTTACCTAAGTTTTCAGCTATAACTGAAATATCATAGTATTTGGGGAATAGTGAACACAGTTTCATGCCCTCGAACAATGCAATATAAGCAGCAATTGTATTAATTAATTCTGGAGAATATTTGCTGGCAAGTAAACTGAAAGATACATCATGATAAAAAATTTTAGTTGAAAAATTGAATTCATCTGCACTATAGACAATATTCAAGTGATGTTGGTGAATGCTGAGTTTATCGATTTTAATGGTTCCAATTCTCATTATTTCTACTTTATTTAAAAGAATTATTGCACAGTCCGATATTTAATTATTGGTTTTTCAAAATTATCAATTTTGTTTTTTGCTTGAAGAGAAATTGATTATTTTCAGGTTTAAAATACTGTAATATTTTTTCTTTAAATAAGTCAAGTACATCAACAGAACTATTAAGAATACATTTTTTCAAATAAACTTCTAGCAAATCTTTATCCTCATAATCAATTTCATGGTTATAATCAAAATCTATCAAATCATATTGTAATCCCAGTAGTTCTAATGTTTCTTGTATATCTTCTACTACTATAAATTTTGTGGATTTATTCGGTGAATCGTAGTTTTTTAAATAAAAATCATACAATTGAGAATAACAAGAGTCTGAACTTGCTTGATACATCAAAAAAATACCATTAGGTTTGAGCATTTTCCCAATATGCTGTAGGATTTCCTTAATTTTCTTAATGTCTACGGTATAAAATGAATGAATTGCCCAAATAATATCATAGTAGTTATTTTTGGTAATTGTTGTTTGAATATTTTCGACAGAAGATGCAAACACTTCATTCGTTTGGAAGTGTTTTAATTGATTAAACACTGAACTGCATTGATTGAGACAATATTCTGAAACATCTAGCAAATCACAGGATAATTTTATTTGACTATCAATTCTTTTATCTAATAAATTAGGAAAAGCTCCTGTTCCACAACCTATATCCAAAAGTGTGATCGTATCATCTGCAAATGAATCGATGATTTTTAACAATTGATGATTTTTAACAAGCTCTTGGTAATCTATCAAAGTAACTTTAAACCAAGAATCTAGATTTAGATTACTTTTTTGATAGTAGTCTTTAGAAGGATTGAGATTGTCGTTATTTTGTTTCATCGTCGTTTCAGATGTAGTGTATATGGTTGTTGAATGTGACTCTAGAAGATAGGTATATTTTGTGTTGGGTTTCATGTCTCAACCCAACACAAAATTGTATGCAGTGCGCTTCGTTAAAAATTCTTCAAACTACAATGAATCGCAGTCTTGAGCAATTCTAAAACCTGCATGTTGATAAAAGTTGCGACGGAACCAATTACGGCATGAGGGAGAAGCGTAAGCTCCTGTACTTGCCCAAGCCCCACCAAGCATTATCTTATGGTCAGTATCAAAAAAAAGAGCAGAATAATCTTCATAAAGTGGATGAGGTTTGAATCCCGGTAAGGGGGTGAAATCATCACCCAACCACTCCCAAACATTACCCCGTAAATCATAAAGTCCAGAGGTATTTTCAGCATTTTCTAACATACCCACTGGACTCGGAGAACCAAACTTAACATTGAGGTTGAAATCCTGATCTTCCTCGCAGTTAGCAGCAGCAACATTCCACTCTGCTTCACTCATTAAGCGAATTCCCTTACCCTTCCAGCTACAGTAGGCCATAGCTTCATAATGATTCACTTCCACAGGCCAGTCCAGGGGCAAGTCAATCTCATCAAACATGGCTCGATATTTGTAGCTACCATTGCTGGGTATCCAGAATTTAGGGTGTTTGATGTTGTATTGTGTCTTCCAACCCCAGGATTCTTCCTCCCACAAGTCAGGATTTTCGTAGCCATTATCCTCCACAAACTTGAGGAATTCCCCATTGGTAATCAGATACTTACTGGCTAAAAATGGTTTCACTTCCACTTGGAGAGTGCCGTATTCGCTATCCCAGCCATAGGTAGGAGCATTTTCCGGTTTGCCAAGTTCAGCTACCCCACCTGCAACCTCAATCATCTCATTGTCGGGAACCTTGTCATCATAAGTTGCATAATTCCAAGATTCTGGACGCTCCAGCTTTTCCACAGGAAGTTGTCGGATGAGCATGGAAGAGGTTTCAAAATGAATCCGATTGTGTTCCATGCCCATAATTAGTGCCCAGAGGGGATGGTTTTGCTCGATGGGGAGATTTAGTGGTGTATTGTGGATGACTGCTGCAATTTCTGCTTTGGCTTTGTCTCTATATTGCCAAACATCTTCCACTTGGGGCCAGTGGATATCTTGCATGGCTACGTCAAGTTCTTCAGGGGTTGTCGGATCTACCCCTATCTCGAACAGGATTTCGTAGTCAGGGTTAATGCGCTGATTCAATAACCCAACACTAATCAATTTATTGATGTAGAAGACAGGAGAATGACCCAAGTAAAAAATCAGACGGTTTCTTAAAGGATCGGGGTTTATATAGAATGTCTCTTCCCCCACCAGACTTTTCATGAGAATTTCTTCCAGTTCCCATGAATTTTCAAAGTAGTTGAAAAGTGTTTGCCGATCGCATTTATTAAGTTGGGGAGATTGGCTTGATTTGAGCAAATCCATGGTCATTTGTTATAAAAAAAAGCAATTTCCTTATCTTTGAGGGGTGCAAAACCAGCATCTAAAAGTTTCTGGTTCAATTCAGGTTGGGGAATGTGTTTAGCACCAATTCTGACAATGCGCGATCGCATGGTGTTAGAAACCCCACTACGCTGTCTATTGGCTTCTAATCCCATTACCTGGCTATACAGTTCCAGTTTGGCGGGGGGAATGGGGGAACCATCGAAATCAATACCTGATGCGATCGCTTCGTCAATCGCATCGGCACCTTTGGTTGGGGAATTTACTGGATTGGTGTCAGCACTCATGGCAGTTTCGGCAATTCTATATGCTAATTCATGGTTAATTTTACCAGGCTGGGGTAAACCAAAAAATCTGGGGGAGAGCCAGGAAAAGTAAGTAATAAGTAATAAGTAATAAGTAATAAGTATTAAGTTTAGGATTTAGACAACTGGCACATTAATAACCGTGGGGTGTGACCCTGGGATAAATATAGCTATTTCCCCTTGAGGTTAAGTATGTATTGCACAAAGCGTGAAAAATGCTAGATTGTACGCAACAATAAAACTTGTATGGCACTACGCCCTAGGGAAGAGAGAAAATAGAATAGCAGGCTGTCAAAAGGTCTGCTGGATGTAGAAATGTCCGCGCCCCGTCAGGCGTAGTGCTATAACCTCACGTACCAACCACCAATTGCGACAAGGTCATAAGTCGTGAAGTTTTATTAATCATAAGTGGTAGCATATTCGGCAAAATACAAATTGCCGTATTTTTGCGTATACACTTGTCATTTTTACTGCTTTTGGTTTAATCTCGGACTAGTTTGCTAGCAAGTAGGTAGTGCTATGCGCGATTCCCATACCTTTGATCAAGATAATCGTTTACTGCAAAAATCGCTGACTAATAAGATTATTGATAATTATTTTGATAATACTGAGAGTTGGCTCCGAGCAATCTTACGGATGTGTGTGTTTTCCCTAACTCATCTAGATGGAGAACCAGTATTTATGGTAGAATGCCCCAATCAAGCAGTGGCAAAACGTCTCAGTCGGAAAATTTATCCGTTTCAGGGCATCGTATATTATTTGACCACAAATTTTAATACAAGCGATCGCTCTTTATTTTGCTATCAAGAGCGTAACGGTGGCGATTGGCACTGTTTTGATACTTCTACCAGTTGTTGGATAAGTTGGAATCATTTACAGTGATTGAAGCCGAAAACCCACTCCTTATAGGATATCAATGGCGAATCAAGGGTATCACCCTCTTAGGAGTGGGGAAGTGGGGGGTTAGGTTTACGAGATTTTGGTGTTAAACATAAATACTTTTCAAACAACCTCTTAAGAGTTTCCTATTAAAAAAATGTGTTCGTTAGGAGCTACCGCTTTTTGCGAGTAATTAAACCACCTACAAATGCACCTAAAATAGTCCCAGTCCATAACCCTGTGGTACTTCCTTGCCACATTGCTCCTGGTATTACCCAAGCTTGACAAACTTGTTTGAAACCCAAACCTTGCTGTTGACAACGCTGGCGATGGAGCCTAGAAGCGATTTGCCCACCAAAATAGCCGCCAGATAGTCCAGCCAGCAATGCTAAAGAAGTACAAATGAAAACTCGATTTTTCATCATCAACCCATTGTTGTGGGGAGTGTGGGGAGTGTAGGGAGTGAAGGAGTGATGGAGTGAAGGAGTGATGGAGTGATGGGGGGAAAGAATTAAACCATCAACCATCAACCATCAACTGTCAACCATCAACTGTCAACTGTCAACTGTCAACTGTCAACTGTCAACTGTCAACTGTCAACTGTCAACCAACAACTATCACCCTGTATTCCTCATACCCGCAGCAATCCCATTAATTGTCAACAAAGCTCCGCGCAGTAATTCCCCTTTACTGTAACGAGAGTGAATGACTCCAGATGTCGCCATATTACGAGACTCTCGCAGGCGCTTGAGTAAGGCAACTTGAATAAAACCTAAGGGTACAATAGTACCATTACGCAGTTGCACAGACCTTTGTAAGACAGGATCGCCGTCTAATAGTTTTTGATTTCCAGTGATTTGTAATACTAAATCCCTGGTGAGATAAAACTCATCGGCAATTTGCCCGAATACTTTCTCAAACCGTTGCTTGTCCTCTGGCTTCGATAACTCTTCAACGTAGCGACTTGCCATTTGTAAATCGACTTTGGCTAGGGTCATTTCTGCTTTAGAAATCACCATTTTGAAGAATGGCCATTTGACGTAGAAATATCGCAGCAATTTCAGGTGTTCTTCTGGCTCCACCTGCAAGAATTCTTGTAATGCTGTACCAATACCGTACCAAGAAGGCAGTAATACCCTAGTTTGTGTCCAGCTAAATACCCAGGGAATTGCCCGCAGACTGCTCAATCCTTTCTTTCCAGAGGGACGACGGGCAGGACGAGAACTGATTTGTAATTGGCTAATTTCCTCAATGGGGGTAACTTGGTGGAAAAAGTCAATGAAATCTGGTTGTTCGTAAATTAAGGCTCGATAATGACTCCTTGATCGCGCTGCTAATTCTTCCATTATCTCATTCCACGGTTCAATATCATCAAAGCCGGTACGCAGTAAACTAGCTTGGATGACGGCGGTGGTAATGGTTTCTAGGTTGTATAGTGCCAAATTCCGCAGGGAGTATTTAGAAGCTAAAACTTCCCCCTGTTCGGTAATTTTGATCCGCCCATTAATACTGTGCCCTGGCTGGGCTAAAATCGCTTCGTAAGCGGGACCTCCTCCCCGTCCCACAGAACCACCCCTACCGTGGAAAATCATTAAGTTCAAGCCATATTCTTCGGCGATTTTTTGCAGGGATTTTTGCGCTTTATGAATTTCCCAGTTACTGCTTAAAAAGCCGGAGTCTTTGTTACTGTCAGAATACCCCAGCATTACCTCTTGCAGGTTGGGGGTGAGGGGAGTAGAAGAAATGCTGTGGGGGGGTTGGTGAACTCCTTCATAACCACCAGCTAATAAAGCTCGATACAAGGGTAGCTCAAACAAATCTCTCATTACCCTGCGGGAGCGTTGTAAGTCCTCTACGGTTTCAAATAGGGGTACTACCCGAATTGTACCGATGGCTGTACCGGGGTCATAAAGTCCGGCTTCTTTTGCCAGCAATAATACCTCCAGGACATCACTGACTTCCCGGCACATACTAATAATGTAGGTTTGACAAATATTAGTGCCAAACTCCTGCTGCAAGGTTTTCAGCATCCGGAAAGTTTCAATCACATCGTTGACTTTTTCCGAAAATGGCAGGTGGGTAGGAATTAGGGGACGACGGGTTTGTAATTCCTCCACTAACCAAGCAACTCTTTCGGCTTCTGATAGTTCGTCGTAAGGTTTTTGCAGAACTCCCAAGTATGCCAAAATCTCATTAATGGCATCTGAATGACGGGATGATTCTTGGCGAATGTCTAATTGAGTGAGGTGAAAACTAAAAATTTCCACTTGAGAAATCAAATTCTCTAATTGCTGACAACTTAAGCCTGTTTCGTTCAGATTGCGCTGAATCAGACGTAATTCCGCTAAAAATTCTGACCCGGAGTTGTAAATTGGTGGTTGTTCCCCCTTTAGGACTTCATTTCTAGATAGAGTTTCATTGCGATCGCGGGTATTTTCTAGCCGTTTGAGGATATAGGCTAGTTTCAATCTATAGGGTTCTTGGCGATAGCGCAAGGACCACTCATCATAAACTTCACTTAGCTGGGACTGCTCTATTTCCAATGATTCCAACAAATCTGGTAGCACGTCGCTCCAGTGCATGGAAACACTCAACAGTTGTATCAATTGCTTCACAGAGCCAATGTACTTCTCAAGCACAATATGACGCTGATAGCAAGCGGTTTGCCAGGTAATTGCCGGTGTTACCGATGGATTGCCGTCGCGATCGCCGCCTACCCAAGAACCAAATTTACAGAAGTTTTTCCTAGGTGGTTCTAACCAAGGGAATGTTTTCTTTAAGGCATGGTTAAACCTTTGGTAAAGGTGGGGAATTCCTTCAAACAATACCTCTTGGAAATAGTGTAAAGAATAATCAACTTCATCTAACACCGTGGGTTTAAACTGGTGCAACTCGTCCGTGCGCCACCACAGACGAATTTCTTCCAGCAATTTGCCTTGAATTTCCTCTGCTTCCAAATTGTATAGTTCTCCACTGCCCCCGGTGCGTTTTTCCACTCCATCTAGTTCTTGTAGGAGTTGAACTACCCTTCGTTGTTTGCCGCGAATGGTATGGCGCACAATTTCCGTGGGGTGGGCTGTAAATACTAATTGCACGTCCAAATGGGCAATTAGGCGTTGAATTTGTTGGGGTGGTACATTCAATTGGAACAATTGGGGAAATAGGGCACCAAAGGTTCCCTTCCGTTGACCATTAGGTCTAGCTTGCCAACTTTTAGTGAGTAAATCTGCACCCAAACCACTATTCACTGGCTCTGTTCCCTGCTGTTGGGATGGCAGAATATTGGGTAGGGTTTCTTCACTATCTACTTGGGTATACTGCTCGTAACGATGCAGCTGCTGTCGTTGCTCGTAGTCCTGTTCTATGATGTTGATCAGCTGAAAATAAAGAGCGAAAGCACGAGCCGCCCTAATGGCTTCATTAATGTTTAGCTGTTCGATCAACTTAAATACCGAAGGAGCTTGGTCTGTGGTGGCTTGTCCTTCCGGCGAACACAAATCTCGTAGCTGGCGCAGAAGATCCACCATTTTTTGACCACATTCTTGTCGGAGAACGGACTCCCACAATTCTTCCATCACCTGGAGGCGATGACGTAAAAATAAATCAGATGCAGGGTAGATATTCACAGCCCGATCGAAAGAGTATAAAAGGGAACTCATATTCCTCTATTTTGGTAAATCAGATTATATGGTGTTGATGATTTTTTATTTTGCAGTTAAAGTTCATAGCAACGTACCAAAATCACCATCATTAATTTTGATATGTATAATTTTTGGCTTAATCTTGAGAATTTGCTGGTTCGGGAAAGTTAAGAATGGGCAGACGCTCGCCTCTAAACAATTCTTCGCTAGCTTCTCCTAGGGCAGTGAATGTTTCTGTGGTTGCTTTTTGGGCAGTTAACAATGCCATTACAGATGCTGTACCCAATTGTAATAGAAAAGATTGGGGAATCGTAAATAGGAATAATTCTAGTCCTGAATGGTCAGAAGGATTTGGGTTCAGTGGTGACATGGTTAATAAGGATTTTGTGGGCAAGTGAATTAAAAAAAAGTAAAAATTCAGTAATAGTTCATCTACCAGAGGGGTAAAACTATGTGTGATGATTTTGCCACTTCAAGGGTCTAGGAAAAATGATAAAAACTCAAAAAAATATATCGCACTATATTTCTAGTTTACAAGTCTAAGACTACTCTCCCATATAAGTTCCCTGCTCAGAATTTAATTGCCCATGAAAACATTATCATCAGATACCCAACAACCCTTAGTGCAATGGATTAGCCAAGTAACGGGCATTAGCTCCTTGGGGGTGAAACTCCGCTTGCGGGGCAATGATTTACATATTTTATGTGAAAGCGTAGATTGTCCTCAACGTTGGCAGACCCTGTCGGATTTGTTACAGGCACTGCAACAAACAGATTTAGATATTCTCACAAACAGAGAACAATCCTCAATATACCAAGTATTTGTCTATGGGAGGAAAAAAGGGGAAACCAGACCCCAATGGTGTCATCGCGTTTATTTAAATCAGTTAGAAAAGCATTTAGAGCAGGTAAATCAATGTTTACTTGCCCAGACTTCGTCAACTAGTGAGGTTGGTGGAGCGCTGATTGTTGACAATGAAAGTTTAGCACGGCAAGGAGACCCAGAGGCGATCGCTCGTTATTTGAGTGAGAGTTTAAGTACTTTGGGGGTGGCTGTACAGGTACAGGTGAAGCCCCAGAACTCTAGGGAAAATAGTACTTCTCAGTCGAGCCGTCTGTGGATATTTTGTACTTCTGCTTATACTCCCGATCCTTCTTTAGTTGCGGAACCAATTGCCCAGAAGTTACGTTCTCTGAAGTTATCTGGCTACCAAGATGCGGTGATTGCCTCCCAAGTCAAGGGTGAAAGTAAACCAGATTGGCTGTTACGAGTGGATTTAACCCCACCAGATGTGATGCTCAAGGAATGGGCACGGTGGGGGGATATTCAGGCAATTACTCAAGTATTATCCCAAAGGTTTGTCCAATTCGGCATTCAAATCAATACTTCCCTACAAGAATCAACCCTGCATGTATTTTGTACCCCAATTAATCAAACTCTCGAAAGAGCTATAACACCGGAAAAGGAACTGTGTTTACAGTTAATTGCTACGGAATTAGAAGCGATGGCTCCCCAAGCAATTGTAGCTGCTAGTGTGTATGGACAACAAACCACCCAAAGTCCACCGGAATGGATTGATTGGCTGACCCTTCCAGCCCAGGAGCATCAGTCTTTTCAACCATCGCCTTTGGAATTAGCTAGCGGTGGAGATGAACCAGCGATAGTATTTTTGCTAGAAAGGCTTCTCAATCCAGATTTACATACTCGTCTGCGAACGGGTGGTTTGCGGGTGATTCTCTTACGTAAGGATGATTTACTCCACATTATGTGTGATGCACCCATATGTCCCAGGCGGAAGCAAGTTTCTCAACCAATTGCCAAGTTTCTCCAGCAATTAGGAGTTCCTGGAGTTGCGGGGGTGAGAATTTACGGGCGACGGGCTGGTAACAAGGAACCTTTTTGGCACTATGGTTTAGATTTCCAGAGTCGCGAGCGTTTAGTCCCAGAACCAACCCCAGAATTTGCTGCCACATCTGCCTATGTGGGAGAATTAATCCCCCATGCTGGTGGGGAACCAGAAATTCGTCCCCAGCTTACCAACCAAGAAGTCAAAAGTTTTGTCAGGGGATTGGCACGGAATTGGGGAGAAAATGGGAAAAACTTACTGTTGAAAACCCAATTGTTTGTGGGAACAGACCAATCCCATAAAATGCTGCCGATGGAAAAGGGACATTGGGTGGGTTTAATTTGGGGTTCTTTGGGGTTATTAATTACTTTCCAAGCTGATTGGTTGCTCAGTCAAGTTGTGCCAACTCCGGCTCCCTCCCCCAGTCCTGTAATTGCTAGGGTTTCAGCTTCCTCTGTGGTATCCAGCTCGGAATCATCCCCAAAGCCACAGGAAAATTTGCCAGGTATCCAATCTGCAAAACAGCAAACAACCCCATTTAATTCTTCTGGGTTTACTCACAGCAGTTCCCAGCCAACTCCCCTACAAGCCAGTCCACCCAGGAAAAAAGCCACAGCATCCTCTGTGCTCTTATCAGCACGGAACCGTACCCCCAGCTTTAATTCCCGGCAATTAGACGAGCAATTAGCACTCTACAAACAACGGTTAACCATTAACGGACAACCACCACAAGTTTTAGTTATCGGTTCTTCCAGGGCACTCAGAGGCGTAGATCCGGTGGCTCTTTCCCGGGGCTTAGCAACCCAAGGCTACACTGATATTGATATATTTAACTTTGGTATTAATGGTGCCACTGCCCAAGTGGTAGATTTCATTTTGCGCTATGTGCTCAAGCCTTCAGAGCTACCGAAATTGATTATTTGGGCAGATGGTTCCCGTGCTTTTAATAGTGGCCGTGAAGATGCTACCTTTAGAGCGATCGCATCTTCTCCTGGATATAAGTATATATTACAGCGATCGCTATCCACCAACAATAAATCAGGTTCCCCGGCAAATAATTCCTCTCCATCAACAGCAAATAATAAGTTTAATACCCATATTTCCACCGAGTTAAATGATTCTTTAAATCGAGCTATAGCAGAATTTTCACCAACCTATAAAAATCGCGATCGCCTGAAACAAGGATTGAGTCAAACTCTCAATTCTTTACCCTTAATTAAAGCGTTATCTCCCCGCAACCAATCTTCTTTACTCACCAATAAAAATGACAATGGACAAATAGAACCTCAGGTAGTTGACTTTGATGGCTTTTTATCTTTATCAAAACGTTTTCAGCCCACTGAATACTATCAAAAACATCCAAAAGTTAGTGGTAATTATGATAGCGATTACCAATATTTTCAACTATTAGGTGGACAAGATGCAGCATTACAGTCAGTACTAGAATTGTCTCAACAGGAGAAAATTACTGTTGTATTTGTGAATATGCCACTCAGTGCCGAATATTTAGACCAGTTTCGCACCAAATATGAACAAGAATTTCAACAATATATGTTAGGTTTTGCTACCCACCCAAATTTTGTGTATAGAGACTTGAGTCAATTATGGCCAAAGGCTTATGATTTTTTCTCCGATCCCAGCCATCTGAACCGCTATGGTGCATATGAAGTCTCGAAAAAACTCGCTAATGACCCCATGATTCCTTGGCGGAAGTAGGGAGTGAAGGAGTGAGGGAGTGAGGGAGTGATGGAGTGAGGGAGTGAAGGAGTGATGGAGTGATGGAATGAGGGATAAATAAGTAATAACAATATGTAAATTTTACCTCTAAATCTTGTCCTTATTTTTAACTAATTACATTATCAAATTGAGTCCTGTAGATGAATTTCATATCAATTTTATACGGTATATTTTTACTCATTTTTCTGGGAGCTTACTGGTCTGTCAAAAACAGAAAGTGGCAATGTTTCATTATTTTGATTGCCAGCCTAGTATTTTATGCCTCCTTACAAATTTATTATGTTCCATTACTCCTAGCACTCATTTTTATTAATTTTCGTCTGGGGAAAGCATTAGGAGAAAATACCAGTCCAGGGCAGCATAATTTGGATTGGTGGATATCTAACGAACAGTGGCAGTTTGCCCAAGCTGATTGGAATCGTCGCCGCCTAAAAATATTATGGCTGGGTGTCTGCCTCAATATTTTATTATTAATTGGCTTTAAATATATTTCCCCATTCTTGAGGTTCTTTAACTATTCTTCCACCTTACAATTAATTGCACCGTTAGGAATTTCATTTTTTACCTTTGAGTGCATTGCCTATTTAGTAGATATTTATCGTGGCGCACCTGCAAGCACCAGTTTACTCAAATTTGCTGCCTATAAATTTTTCTTCGCCAAATTAATTTCTGGTCCCATTACTCGCTATCATCACTTGAGAACCCAGTTTAATCATCTTTCCTTTCCCAACACGGCAATCATATCTGAAGGACTATGGTTAATTGCTCGCGGTGCATTCAAAAAGGCAATTCTGGCAGATAATTTGGGAGTTTTTGTCGATTTATGTTTTGGGAACTTGCAAAGAGCAGGTAGCACAGATTTGTGGTTAGCCATCTTTGCCTATGGCTTGCAATTGTATTTAGATTTTAATGGCTATGTAGATATAGCTCGCGGTACTGCTTTATTATTCGGTATCGTTTTACCAGAAAATTTTGACTTTCCCTACTTTGCTACCAGTATTGCCGACTTTTGGCGACGTTGGCACATGACTTTGGGTGATTGGTTGCGTAACTATATTTATTTTCCTTTAGGTGGCTCCCGTAAGGGTTTACTTCGTACCTGTATTAACCTCATGGCTGTGATGCTCATAGCTGGAATTTGGCACGGTGCAGCATTGGGTTTTTTGGTTTGGGGAGCATTACACGGTTTAGGTTTAGTAATTCATCGGATAGTTGATAGTATAAGCGATCGCTCTGCAAAATTGACAGATTTTTGGCAACATCCCATCGGCATATTTATCGCCTGGTTATTTACCCAATCTATGGTTTTTATGTCTTGGATTTGGTTCCGCTTACCCAATCTCCAAGATTCTTCTTTGGTAATTCGACGGTTATGGGGCCACTCTGCTGATATTCAGTTTGCTCAAAAGGTTTATTTGGAAACTCTCAACCTCAGTCAACCCCAAGTGGCAATATTATTATCAACTCTGGCAATTGGCATGGGTATTGTCTATTTCTGTCATCATCGACTAAAACTACAGTTTAATTGGCCGGTGAAACTGTTGTTTGTCCCCATTAGCCTTTATGCAGTGTGGTTATTTGCTCCTGAAGGTGCTTTACCTTATATTTACTTTGATTTTTGAAAAATATGTAGTGGATTGACATAATGTTTGCGACAGATAAATTATTCGTAGGGGTTTAGCAATGCTAAACCCCTACCCATGTGTCGCATTCTTTTTTCAAATTGGGATAAAATAGTGCAATAGGTGTAGGTTGGGTTGAAGAATAAAACCCAACACCAGTAAAGCTTTGTTGGGTTTCCCTATCGCTCAACCCAACCTACATTTTTAGGCGTGTCAGTCTACTAGGTTAAAAACTAGGGATTATTGGCATAATTTGGACTTGTTTTTTCTACCCCCACTCCCCCACTCTCCCACTCCCCCACTCCTCCACTCCCCCACTCCCAAGAGGGTGATACCCCTGATTCGCCATTGGTATCCTTAATAAGAAGAGGGGAAGGGGGTGAGGTTTTTGGGTAACTAATCATCCGGATTTCATATCACTTCTTCCTTCTGACTTGTTTAATCCATTTTGAAGGAATGTTTGGTGTGATTGAATCAATGTTGCGTGTGATTGGATAAATGTTTGTGTTGAAAGGCTATGTTTATCTACAGGACTATCCATGAACTGATTCAATTCCTTGATAATCAACTGAGGTAAGCTGGCTCCTTTTCCTAAAGTTTCACAGCAATCGCGCAATGCTAACAAGAAACCTGTGATTGATTCTATCTCCTCTGGCATAGTTGTAACTTGATGCCAAAACTCATCCCAGAACAGCTTACTTGTTTGACAAAGGTTTAATAGATGCATTGCTGCCAGATATTCAGCTAAGGGGTCAAGAGCAAAGCGGATATTGTCGTGTGCTGCACCAATGGTTTGGATGAGGCGTAGGCGCTCTTCCAGATATTTGAGTCGATTTTCTGCATCATCCCCTTTCAGAGCAGTTAAAGCATCATCTCTTTTAGCAGCTGTTGGTCGAAAACTCTGTTTTAAACACTCCCAAGCGATGATTTTAGCATCTTGATGTACCGTGCGATCGCTTAATTTATTGCCCTCGGTTACACCACGGTTGAGTTCGTTCAGATACCACAACATTAATTCAGGAATATTGTCGGGTGTATGTAAAGGTATTTGCTGAATTTCCTCTACTTTGGTAGCAATTAATTGGTCAGCATATAGTTTTGCTAGTAGTGCGGTAATGTTTCGCTCACCTACCATTTGCGACAGACGACTACAGGCTTGGAAAAACTCTGCATCGGTGAACAAATCCCGTCTGCTAGCTTGGGTTAAGTAAGCTTCCATGAAAGACGACAACCTATTTCCTTGAATACGAAGAGGTTTGAGGGTCGTTTTGGTTACTTGACCAAGTTTTTCTTCCAAGCGTGAGGTGACAACTAAAGCATTAATAGAAAAATCGGGAGAGTCTGGGCGAATTGCCTTACGGGTAGATTCGCTCATTTCTGACAGATGGTCTACAATTACCATAATTCGGCGTTCTCTGAGAGGATGTTTGGAAAGTCTAAAAGGTTACTTAAAACCTCTCTGGTAAACCTCTCTCCTAGTAAGAGAGAGTCTTTGAAACCCCCATTCCCTTGTAGAGAATGGGATAGGGGGGTTAGGTTTGGGAGGTTTTAAT
>JASJCJ010000210.1 GCA_030066045.1 Calothrix sp. MO_167.B12 | reverse complement strand
CACCTCAAAGCCTTATTGTTGCGTACAAACTAACTACCTTTGCGGTTTGGCGATCGCAGTTAAAAAGGTAGTGATAGTAAGACTTTGGTTGTTTCCGGAGATGTCTATTGAAAGGGTGCAGCTAATGCCTATATATAAAAAATATAGCTACAAACAATTAGTAATTAAAAGAATTTAGAATTTAGAATTTAGAATTTAGAATTACGTGGGAGCAACGGGGATTTTACGCCGACGCAAAACGCGCTGCTTATAGAAGCAGGGGAATTTAACCCCCAAAGTTGGTTAAATTTTACTACTCATACATTATTTATGTGGAAAAACCAAAATATCAAAAATATACAGATGTTCACATTTTATACTTCCATCTAAAGTAAAGCTATCGTGTTTACTTTTTTCTTAAACCTGGGTGGTTTACCAATATGAAGAAAACATCTTTTCCAAGTATCAGCCAATGCTCTTAATGCCCATTGTGGAGCGCATTTATAAACCTGATAATACCAGTCATATTTTGATTTGACTAAAGCAACTAACCATTTGTGTAAGTAGAGTAAAGTTAGGGTGGACAGAGAGAGCAAAATTACCTAACCCTATCCCCTGCCTTTACACATATTTTAGCACTTCCCGTGTTTTAGAAAGAATATGAATGATTAGTTTTAGCCCCAGATTCATAGCCGATATTTCCCTTGTGGGAATCGCGGGCTAAACAACCATCTTCCATATCTACAATGCGATCAGCAATATCTAAAATTCTATTGTCGTGAGTCACCAATAGAATTGAGGTTCCTTGCTCTTTAGCCAGTCGCTGCATCAGTTCCACTACATCCCGTCCAGATTGTTTATCCAATGCTGCTGTGGGTTCGTCTGCTAGCACTAGTGATGGATGATTGACAAGAGCGCGAGCGATCGCTATTCTTTGTTTTTGTCCCCCAGAAAGATTATCGGGGTAATAATCAACATATTCTCCCAAGCCCACAGCTGCAAGCATGGCTTTTGATTTAGTAATAGCATCGATCTGAGAAATATTATCTTCTAATTCCACAGCCATTTGTACATTTTGTCTAGCACTTAAAAAACCCAGCAGATTGTGAGCTTGGAAGATAAAACCAATATTCCGCCGAACTTGTACTAGTTCTGTTTGGCTAGCTCCAAAAAATTCCCTTCCTGAGAATTTCAAACTTCCTTGCTGTACAGAGCGCAAGCCACCAATCAAGCTCAATAAAGTTGTTTTACCCGAACCTGATGGTCCTGTCATAATGACAATTTCTCCAGAATTAATTTCCAGATTAATGTCAAATAAAATTTGTCTTTTGAGAGAACCCTTACCATAGTAATGGTTGAGATTCTTAACTGAAACTACAGGTTCTTGTGTCATCAAAATATTATATTTCATAGATGATTGCCTACAATTAATGATATCTCTATTCTTCATTTTTATTTATAAAAATATATTCTATTGTCTAATATATGGAGGGTATTATAAATAACAAAATTCATAATTATAATTGTCATTACTGACTTTAACTAACTTTGGGGGTTGAATTCCCCTGTTTCTATAAGCAGTGCGTTTTGCGTCGGCGTAAAATCCCCATTTTTCCCACGTAATTCGCTCATTCTGAATTCGCTCATTCTAAATTATAAATTCTTTTAAAAGATATCTGCTGGGTCAGCATAGCGTAATTTACGGACGGCAATGGAGCCAGACACAAAACACATAATAATCGTCAATATTAATACCATCAAAGCACGGCTCAAACTCATAAATACAGGTAGAAGTGTTGCAGTTTTTGCACTTTCATATAAAAATAAGCTAAAGATAACTCCCGGTATATATCCTAATAAAGCTAAAATTAGAGCTTCTTGTAAAATAACAATCAATAAATATTTTTGTGTATAGCCTATGGCTTTGAGAGTAGCATACTCAACTAAATGATCTGCTACTTCTGTATACAGAATTTGGTATACAATCACCGTACCGACAATAAAGCCCATGATTGTACCCAGGGTAAAAATAAAACCAATAGCTGTACTACTTGCCCAAAAATTTCTCTCAAAATCAATATATTCTTGCTTAGTTAAAACTTTGACATCTTTGAATTTGGATAAATATTGTTTTAATTGTCGGGCAACTAATTTAGAATCTGCACCTGGTTTTAATTTAATCAAACCAATATCAATTAAACCTCGTTGGCGATTATTGAAAATTCGCAAAAAATTAACATCACTAGTAATTAAATTACCATCTGCACCAAAGGATGCACCAAGTTTAAATAATCCTCCGACTTTAATCAATCTTCTTCTCACCTCAGCCTTCACCAAATTACCTTGTTCAAATTTAGCTGCAATGGGACCATATTCTTGACGAGAAGAGCGGTCATATAAAACTACATTTGGTAAGTTAGTTTTCTTTAAATTTTCTTGAATGCCTGGTAAATTGAAAATTGGCTTTTGAGGATTAATGCCAATCACTAATAAATTACGAGGAATGCCATTAATAGGATTCTTCCAATTCGTATAATCTAAATATATAGGATATACAGCCTCAACTGCTTTTAAATCTCTCGCTTTATACAACCTGCGTTGAGAAAATCGTTGCATTGATAATAAAGCACTAGATTTAGAATGAATTAAAACAATTTCACCATTTAAACTATTATGAAAACGGACATTACTATAATACAGGGAATCTCGAAAACCCAATTGCATAAACATTAAAATATCAGCAAAAGCAATACCTGCAAGAGCTACTGCGAGACGAGTTTTTTCACGTTTTATTTGTAGCCATGCCAAAGGTATTTTTTTGCCAAACATTTACCAAATTTCCTGATTATGAATGAGTAATTATCAAAGCCGAAAAATTAGATGAAAATTTGTACTAAAACTTTCGCATCAGTTAAGCCTGCAACGCGATCGCTATCTTGGGGAGGTAAAGAAATCTTCACTTCCACAACTCTGGCATCCACATCCGCCGCAGGATCATTATTGAAGACATTTTTTTTGCCAATTTTGCGGCCAATTTCAGTCACAGTTCCTTGTAATTCTCCGCTAAATGCATTATTCTCACTGGTAATTGTGGCTGGTTGACCCAAACGCACCTTACTAATACCGTCTTCAGGAACCTCCGCAACCACAATCATTTGATCTGTGCGTCCAATTTCGGCAATACCATTAGGTCCCATGGTTTCCCCAGCTTTGGTATGAATTTTGAGGATTTCCCCAGCAATGGGTGCGGTAACATAGCTTAAACGTAGTTCCGCTTCCGCTTTCTTAGTATTAGCCACCGCATTATTCAATTGAGCTTGTGCCATTTGGAAAGTACTGGGACGGGTATCTCTAATTCTGTTAAATCTGGCTTGTTGTTCCTGGATTTGTCTTTGTACAGTCTTTATGGTTTGATTGCGGCTTGCTTGAGCTTCCTTAATCTGTTGTCTTAAAGTGCCAATCACTTTAGTGCGGTTTGCTTGAGCTTCCTTAATTTGCTGCCTTAAAGTAGCAATAGTCTGGTTACGGGTAGCTTGACTTTCTCTTAATTGTTGAGTAGCTTGTTCCGCCTGTAATACTCTGCGATCGCGTTCTTGTTGAGAAACAGCTCCTTCTTGATACAATTTCTCATACCGGCGTAAGTCAATGCGAGCATTACGTTGTTCTGCTCGTATTTTTGCCATAGTGGCTCTAAAAGCATTTTTGTGTCCTTGCAATTCTGCTTCTAAACGTCTTACCAATGCTTGTTGGGCAACTTTTTCTGCACTTAACTGAGACATTAAACGAGCAATTCCCGCCTGTTGAGCCTGCATTTCCCCAGCTAATTGAGCGTTTAAACGAGCAATTACAGCCCTTTGAGCTTGTAAATCCCTTGGTGAGATAGCTCTCACATTTGCTAAATTGGCACGTGCTTCTTGGACTTTAGCTTTTGCCTCTTCCACTACAGCTTGGTTACTGCCATGATTATCGAGAATGGCAATGACTTCACCTTGCCGTACCCTTTGTCCCTCTTTGACTAAAATTTGATCTACCCGAGATGAAGCTTGCAATCCACTAGTGGGAGCCGATAACTTAATCACTGCACCCCTTGGCTCCAAACGTCCTATGGCATTAACACTATTAGTAACTGGTTTATTAGCAGCAGGTTGATTCAACTGCTTGAGCTGCTCCATCCTCGCTAAAGTTAATGCTCCAAATGCGATCGCTACTGGTATTACTATGGCAAGACCCCATAAAACCTTTCGTTTCTCTGGTTTCTCTGGTGACTGCTCTGTTAACTGTGGCTGTTCGCTCACCCTTGACATATGATTTTGCCCGTTTATTTATAATTTTTTGCCAGGTAAAAAACCTTTTGCGGCGCAGTTACATTTAGTCAAAAACCCTTGTTTGCCCTCAGCCAGAACCTGATAAACTAACCACAAAAAATATCATTCAGGTGTATAAACTAGTCATCCATAACCATGAATCACGACTAGACACTGTAGATGAAAAATAATACAAAAAAATTAATTTTTTAGTAGCATAACTGACAACAGCTTGAGGTTCTGGTAAACAGTGCTGTATATTGATTCTGTTAACAGCCTGCTACAAGTAAAATGTGGTCAGAATTAGCATAAGTTTTCCACCCGCAGATCTAACTAAAACTATTGTGTTAAACCCCATCCATCTTGAAATTTGGAGTTTTCATGTAGGTTGGGTTGAAGAATGGTCAGCCGTCCATCGCAGTGGTTTTCCAACCTACAACAATTACTAATCTCAAGGTGGTTTTGGTTTAGAAGTATAGTTAATCTTCTGGTAAATTCAATGATTCTCAATGGTATGAAATACACCTGGCTGTTTGAAGTGATGCCATAGAGTCTTTGGGAGAGTAGAAACGATCACCGGGTCGTTTCTTAACAGAGAACAGGCAACAGTGATGGTTTTCGCCTAGATAAATATGTTCTAATCCTTATGGCTACCGCTATATTTGTTGTAGAATATCAATCCCAGAAAATAAAGAATGAAAGCCTTAGTAAATTTCTTGATAACAGAGATTTATGCTAGTAATCAATCTCTGAACCAATATGTCAGTTGAAATTGACTTTCATGAGTAACTTAAGTAAAATCTGAACCTATTGAATATTTGACTCAAATTACTAATTTTGCAATATATTTTGCAATATATCTATAAAACACAAATTATTTGTGAAATTTTTGTCATATTTCTGATCTTTATTTGACTCCATTGAACTCTAGTTAGATAAATTCTACATTTATAAATTGACAGAAAACGTAACAGAGCCTACAGATAGGCTAATAGAATCACCCAATACTAATATTTGTTGACAGTTATGGAGTAGGAGATTTTAGATATATATAAACCACAGTATTTTTTAACTTTATAATCAGCAAATATGAAAATTTTAATAATTTAAGATTCATACCAAATTGCATTTTATCGTCACAGTTCGAGTCAATGAAATTGCTGACTGAAAAAGAAAAGGATACAAGCCCCCGGATTTATCCGTGGAGAGTCAAAAATATTTTCCTTATTTCATTAGCCCTTCGATTCATCGATGGGGTAATAATTTTGTTAGGGTAGCTCCTCTGCAAGAGGCATTTTGAATTCCCCCAAAGGGGGTTGACTGACTTCGTCACCGAGATACTTCTTTGGGTAAATCAAATAGAACAGTATTCATATAATGTTCTGCCCAATCTGTACCAAAAGCCTTTTCTAGTACGCGACGAGTTTTATCATTTTTTTGTTGTTTAGTGCAGTAGTTGCGCTGTCCTGCAAGAATTTGTTGCATTTGTTCTGGTGACACAGGTTGAGAAGCGATCGCTAAACTACAATGAATTTCTAAAAATTCTTGCACTCGTTGCAGAAAGAAGTTTTCTTCCTCTGGAGTACTGGGACGGACAAAAGTACAATACTCTGAAAAAATATCCCCCCACTCGGGTAATGCGCGGGGTTGGGAGAATTTGAGGGTTTGGAGAGCAGATAGGGAATTGGTATAAGATGAGGGTAAATATCCAGTATTAACTGGAGAAAGGTCAACAATCGCCGCACTAATTTGACCCCTACCGCCAACTAAATCGCAGCCAAACATTGGTAAGTCATATTCCGGACGGGGAAACATGACGCAATGCAAAATATCCAGTACTGGTCCTACCTTCGCCAATTCCAAGTGAATTTTGCGAAACTGGGGTGTTTGATAGCAGTGATTTTCAATGGTTAGCTTCTCTCCTTCTAACTTCCCTTCAACGTATCCCAATTCTGCGGGCAAATCATATGGTGATAAGTCGAGATACTTATGCCAAACTGCTTCAATACAATCAGCCAGTTGACGAATTAGAGGATTTTGTTGTTCGCGCAGGGAGAGGGTAGAAGTAGTTGACATAATCTCAATCAAATGGAAAAACTTCTCTAGTTGTCAGTCTACAGTCCCCAGGGTGTCACAAGATGAGGCTTGCAACATATTGAAACTACCAGGGAGTGTGGGAGGAGTGTGGGAGATGGGGAGATGGGGAGATGGGGAGATGGGGAAGATGGGGAGATGGGGGAGATGGGGAGATGGGGAAGATGGGGAAGATGGGGAGATGGGGGAGTGTGGGGAGTAATAAGTAATAAATAAAAATTTCACTCCTTCACTCCTTCACTCCTTCACTCCTTCCCTCCTTCACTCCGGGCGGGGAAACCCCGCCCCTACTCCGAACTCCTTCAGGCTGCTGTGAGGGGTTCTGGGATTTTTTTACCCAATGTCATTGGATCTACAGATTCGAGTTCGCCTTGTTTGATTGTCCAACATTGGTCTGCGATCGGTAGCATATCTCCTGCATCATGGGTAACAACTAACAGGGTCCAATCTTTTTTCAGTTTTGCTAATAAACTCACTAATTGCTGACGAATTGACCAATCTAAACCCGCTGTTGGCTCATCTAACAGTAATACATGGGGTTGACGAATTAACTGTACTGCTAAAGCTAAACGTCGTTGCTGACCCCCACTTAAAGCATGGGGCGGCGTACTCAAAGACAAATGCTCTAAACCTACTTCACTTAAAGCTTGTTTCACCCGCTCTGTCCCTAACTCCGGATGTCCTAAACGCAATTCCTCTAAAATGGTATTGCCACAAAAATGCCGTTCAGGAAACTGAAATACCAATCCAGCCAACTGTTGTAGTTGTTCTGGTACTAACTGTTGCTCTCGCCAGAAGATAGCACCTGATGTTGGTTGTGCTAGTCCAGATAAAATTTCTAATAAAGTACTTTTACCAGAACCACTCGGTCCAATAATCAGACCTAATTGCTGGCTTGGCAATTCCAGATTAATGGATTTGAGAATCGGTGTGGGACAAGCTGTAGGGTGATAAATTAAGTCTCTAAGATAAAGCATTCGTTAATATTACCTAAGATAAAAGTCAGCAACTTACTAATTAAGTAAACACAAGGGCGATCGCAAAAATCCGAAAGTATTCTAGGTTCCTACCTAAGTTAACATCGCCCAGCTCAAATTCAATTTTCCTGGTAACTACCACTACTATTAATTGTTCGCCAAGCAAGATGCTTTTTTTATTGTGACAAAATTACCTGTGAAATAATAGATACCAATCGGGTGGAACTTGGAAAAATTAACTATAGTCAAGTTTTTTATTATCATTCAATAATGATAATTTTGATCAGGAATTACCCACCGAGGGTGGTAAGTACAGTCCTTGCCACCCTCCGTAGACGGGCAGTGTTAGCCACTGCCATGCCCCTTAGCCCTTTCAGGGCGGCTTTTCCCCAGCTAGGGCTTCTTGGAGAGTAGCAATCCCAAACACTTGACTTCAAGTTCCTTCGGGACAGGCTACGCCAACGTAACCAGTGGGTAAGTCCGATTGATTTTTCTATGTTTTTTCGCATTATAAGTAGTATAAAAATCATCATCCACAGTATATTTTCTGAGACCAATAATGATGAAAAAGTTTTCATTACTGCAACCCCTAGTGTCTGTGAAATTAGCGAGCATAGTTAACATCGCTTGTTTGGTAGCAATTTGGCTCAGTGTTGGGATTAACCCATCCCTGGCAGCTGACCCATTCCGTACCCAAAAGACACGTCAAATAGGTAATACAACAGAAGAAGCTTTTAAAGCTATATTCAAACAGGGTAACTATCCAGCTGCCCAACGTTACTTAGAACAAGCAATATCTGAGGATGCTGATGAGCCTCTAGCTTATGCGATGCAGGCTGCTTTGGCGTACACGAGTAAAGATTGGGCAACATTAGGCACTTACAGCCGCAAAACCTTGGAAACGGCACAGAACTTGATTGCCAAAGATCCCTTACGGGGGAATTTATATACAGCTGTTGGTCATTTTCTAGAGGGTGCATTAATACTAGTACGTGAAGGAACGATTAAGGGCGCACCCCAAGCATTAGGTAGATTACGACAAGTATACGATGGTTTAGACAAGGCAGAAGCAATTGCCAAGGACGATCCAGAGTTGAATTTAGTTAAAGGATATATGGATCTGATGCTGGCTGTGAATTTACCTTTTGCGAATCCAGAACAAGCCATTCAACGTTTAGAAAAAAATGCTGCTCCCCAATATTTAGTAGATAGGGGTATTGCTCTGGCTTATCGAGATATGAAAAAGTACGATCGCGCACTAGAGTATACTAACCGAGCATTGCAGAAAACTGCTGATAACCCAGAATTATATTATCTCAAAGCTCAAATCCTCCGGGAACAGGCAAATAAAAATAAAAACAAAAACTTGATGCAAGAAGCGATCGCTAATTTTGATAAAACTTTAGCCAAGAAATCCCAACTACCTGCTGGTGTGGTAAAGCAAATACAGCGAGAACGCCGTAGAGCTGGAGAAAATCTCAGTCAATGAAGGAGTTCGGAGTTCGGAGTAGGGGCGGGGTTTCCTCGCCTGGAGGGAAGGAGGGAAGGAGGGAAGGAGTGAAGGAGGGAAGGAGTGAAGGAGTGAAGGAGTGAAATTTTTATTTATTACTTATTACTTCCCCATCTCCCCACACTCCCCCATCTCCCCATCTCCCCATCTCCCCATCTCCCCATCTCCCCATCTCCCCATCTCCCCACACTCCCCCATCTCCCCACACTTCCCACACTTCCCACACTTCCCACACTCCCTTACAATAAACTTGTTCTCCGGTAAACCTTAAATATATAAAGGGAATGCAAATTCATTTCCGTGAAGTTAACCCATTTGATTTGTGGATTTGGCTCAAGTTCAGCACTGTTCCTTCCCAACAGGAAAAGCAATATGTAGAAGAACTATTCGACTCTTGGTTCTATTTGGGCAAATTAGGCGCGTTTAATGCCGAAAATCTCCAAGTACAGGAAACCGGCTTAGATATCAGCTACATGGATTACGATTCCCAAGGGTATGATAATAGCTTGCTAGCACTCATGCACAACATGGGTGATTTTGAATATCAGGGTAATTGGGGACGTTGTTGGTTGGATGTGGGAACATCTGATGCGATCGCTCTTGATATTTTAATCAATGCCCTACAACAACTATCTTCAGAATACGTCATCCTTGAAGAAGTTTACATTGGTGGCGAAAATCCAGATTGGCCTGTGGAAGACACTGATAACCACCGTTCGTTTATTTACGATAATTAGTTTCCTAACCCCTCTAGGGCGCAAGCATTGCGCCCCTACGAACCCCTAAACCCTATTTTCAAGACGGCAATAATGCATAAATCAGCTCGAATCCGCCTCATTGCTTTGGGATTAATTACAGATGGCGATCGCATTTTCCTTTCCCAAGGTTACGATCCGGTCAAAAAAACGGATTTTTATCGTGCTATGGGTGGCGGCGTGGAATTTGGCGAAACCAGCTTAGTAGCATTACAACGAGAGTTCCAAGAAGAAATTCAAGCTGAGTTAAACAATATTCAATATTTGGGGTGTTTGGAAAATATATTCACCTACAATGGTCAACCAGGTCACGAAATTATTCAACTTTATCAATGTGATTTTATCGATTCTAAGTTCTATCAGCTAGAAAAATTGGCGTTTAAAGAAGGGAAACGAGAAAAAATTGCATTATGGGTCGATATAAATCATGCAAAGTCCGGGAAATTGAGAATCGTACCAGAACAATTTCTTGATTACTTATGAAAGTCTCTCTCATTTAAATATCAAACTGTTGATAAACTGAATTACAAAAATATGAATTTGTGGCAAGATAATCTCGACTTGCTAAATTTTTTGCAGTATTGATTACCATATTACTTAATTTGTAAATAAATGTAACGAAATTAACATTTCATTTGATTATTCACACTCTAAAATCAACTATCATCTAAATTTGTAACTAGTAAAACCTATACAAAATGAGAGTTTATTCCTCCTGAATTGAGTTAACTCTCAACCGCCTGTTATTCATATAGGCAGCCTATTTTGGGGATTTTCCATTGTCAATAATCAAATTTTATTTCCACTAGTCTTTATATTTTTTTCCATTTTTGTATTCCACCGGACATTTTACCGGGATAGAGTGGGCTTTAATAAGAATTGTTGATGTCATGTATAGAGACATAGAGAGTCAATCAAATAATTTTGATTGAGTTCAGATTTTACTCTCAAACATAAAATCTAAATTTTGACATCAATATAAATTGCAAACACAAAAAAGCCAATCGGATATAGCCACAAGGGTAAATAAAAAATGGTCAACACACAATATCAAACAATTAATTTTTCTTCTGTTTTAAATCAAACACAACCAGATAACCTCGCGGATAAGCAACAACTATTAAAACTGCCCAAAATTGACATTTTATGCCCTCTGCGGCAATGGTTAGATTCCATTGAAATTCAGAATCGGAAATCAGCTAAAGCAATTGCTAAATTAATTCCCGCCCAGTGTCCTTTCGAGCGAAATATTGTTTTATTTGGTCGTAAAATTGCTCAAATTCCCCCATTGTGCAAACTCAACCCATTTTACGAGCAATTAGTCGGCTTGCGTTTTCGGGCGTTGTGTTATTTAGTAGATCGATGTGGAGAGGACATCCAATCCTACTGTTAAACTCTATTACCCGAAAAACTACATGGAAATCAAAATTGAGCGTCAACCCACTCCAGAGCGCCTCGAAGGTTTGGGAGTAAGTAAATGGGGTATTTGGCAAAAGGAAGTCTCGAAATTCCCTTGGACTTATGACACTCAAGAAACTTGCTATTTTCTGGAAGGAGATGTGACTGTTACCCCAGAAGGTGGACAGCCAGTGAAAATGGGTAAAGGTGATTTAGTTACTTTTCCTGCTGGAATGTCTTGTACCTGGGAAATTAGCAGTGATGTGAAAAAGCACTACACCTTTGATTAATCATTGGCATTACGTTTAAATATTAGACTTCTTGTGGAAAAGAATGTAGAGACGTAGCAATGCTACGTCACTGAACAAGGGTTTTGGCGTTCCGCATATTTAATTTCCAACAGAGGTCTATTCAGAATGGAGTTGGAGTAGAAATACGATCTCTGCAATGCTTTATGCTTTAACTCCATTCATCTAGAGCACTCCGCACCGAAAAGATTACCAGATAGTGCCGTACTCTTGCAGGTAACACACTCTACTGGACTGACACGCCTAAAAATGTAGGTTGGGTTGAGCGGTAGGGAAACCCAACAAAGCTTTACTGGTGTTGGGTTTCATTCTTCAACCCAACCTACACCTATTAGACCTCTGGTGGAAAAGAATGTAGAGACGTAGCATTGCTACGTCACCGAACAAGGGTTTTGGTGCTCCGCATATTTACAGCGATTTTCAGGTAAATAGACCACACCGTAGGGGTTTAGCACTGCTAAACCCCTACATGAAGATGTGGTTCAAATAGATGAAAACTGCTGTAATTTCTGGAGAAGTCTATTGCACTATTTTAAGCTTGCCACGCCACTACGTATTTTAAGCGCAAGTGCTGTAGCTGTTTTGTAAGGGAATACATACTACAATTTCACCCTATCTATTTTGAGAGTATACTGATATTATTATTTGTTTAACTTGATACTCAAAATGGTATAATAGTGCTGCATTTATGATCCATACAGTACCAAAAATACCTATTATATTATTTTGGAATGAGTTGTAATTATTTACATCTATGGAAAAATTGAGGTTAAAAATGGGAAATAAAAAAATACATATGCTGACACCTAATAAACTGGATAAAATAATTACTGACCAACCATATAGCCCTTCCCACCAACTTATTATATTTGGTAAAAATCCTTCAATTTTCCCGATTTCTGGTGCTTGAATGGAAGGAGCCAGTTGATTTATAACCAAATGGAGGCAATGATGTGTCAAAGCGATCGCTGCTATTGGTAATATTAAAGTAAAAATTAGAAAAAATGTTGTAATTTCTGGGCTTTGAGTACTCGTAGCAATAAATTCTAAAATTTTTATTGGAGCAAAAGTACGTGAAATAAATCCCATAATAACCACAAGAATTAAGGACTTTATCCATGCACTAGGGTATGGAAACCACGGATAAGAAGAGTAAAAATTCCACTTGTTTCTTTTTGAACCTTTAGACGGATTTTGCTTGTGCATGACTAGTACTGGATAGTACAACCTGAAATTGAATTACTTATTGTTATTATTCCCAACTCAATTGCTCCAGTAACTACCTTATGAAGATTTATAAATTAATATAAAGTTTAAAACCGCCAATTAAATTGACAAGGACGTGGATTGAAAAATGTTACTGCATCTAAGTACCTGGCAGGAAGTGGAAGCTTATTTACAGCGATCGCAAGGTGTTATAATTCCTATAGGTTCCACAGAACAGCATGGTCCAACGGGGTTAATTGGTACTGATGCGATTTGTGCAGAAGCCATCGCCCATGAAGTAGGGGACGAGACGAGAGCTATGGTTGCCCCCACCATTAATGTGGGTATGGCACTGCATCATATGGGGTTTCCCGGTACTATTAGTCTGCGCCCTAGCACGATGATTCAGGTAATTAGGGATTATGTGACTTCTTTAACTAAAGCTGGCTTTACCCATTTCTACTTTATTAATGGGCATGGGGGTAATATTGCGACTCTCAAGGCTGCTTTTGCCGAAACCTATACATATTTGTCAGATTTACAGATATTGAACGCATCCAAAGTCAAGTGTCAAGTTGCCAATTGGTTTATGTGTTCTTCTGTATACAAATTAGCCAAAGAATTATATGGCGATAAGGAAGGCTCCCATGCTACTCCTAGTGAAGTAGCAGTGACACAGTATGTTTATCCAGATATTATTAGGCAAGCACCCCTATCCCCAGAAGTAAGTAAGGGATATCCAATTTATGGTGCAACCAACTTTCGAGAATCTTATCCAGATGGGAGAATGGGTTCAGATCCCAGCCTAGCGACACCAGAACACGGTAAGCAGTTTTATCAATTGGCTGTGAAGGAACTAAGTAATGGGTATTTGCAGTTTTTAGATGCGGAACATTGAGAACGCTAAAGTTATAGTAGTTTTCAAATGTATACAATTTTCCTCCCATCTGGCGCACTTGTGCGCCTATGGGTGAGAAAAAAGTCGCTACATTGTTGGTTTAGGGCCTTTTCACTCCTCACTCTCGCGATTCTCCTCCATTGGTAGAAAGCTCTGAAATTGACGGTGATATAATGCTTTCATGCAGTTTGAGTGGAACAAAAACAAGGCAGCAAGCAATCTATCAAAGCATGGTATCTCATTTGAGGAAGCCAAAACAGTTTTTGACGATCCTCTATACGTTGATTTTTACGATCCAGACCATTCTGAAAATGAGGAGCGATATCTAATTGTAGGAGAGTCGAACTAAGGACGCTTGCTGATTGTGTCGTACACAGAAAGAGGAGATTCAGTTCGCCTCATTAGTGCTAGAAAATTGACGCAAGCGGAGCGAGAAGCCTATGAAGAAGGATAAATCAGAAATGGAAGATGATCTGCGTGCAGAGTATAACTTGAAAAGCTTACGAGTCAGAAGGTTAGGCTCTGGACGAAAAAGTTTTGGCGGAACAATTGTGAAGTTAGAACCTGATGTTGCAGAGATGTTCCCTAGTGCTGATTCAGTAAATGAGGCGTTACGATTTTTAATTAGAGTGATGCGAGATAACCAAGCTCTTGCTCCCACAGCACAAGCTAATAATTCAAATACACCAGATGATTGAGAGCCTCTTGTGTTGAGTTCTCCTGTCAGTGTTAAGAGTTAAAGTTGTGTTTTGATTTTTATGTTCGAGCGATCGCACCTAAATGTTTAAATATTGTAGTGTGGGCATCTTGCCCGCGTCAGATATCAAGGGAGCTTTCCTGCTCCCACTACAGAACAGAATGGTAGGTTGGGTTGAGCGATAGGGAAACCCAACAAGCCTTCTATAACGTTGGGTTAGTTTCCTTATCAGTTTTAGTGTTTAACCTTAAGTGAACCTGTTAAAAATGCTAACTTTCCAACCCCCTGGTTTTAAACAGTGTACTTTAGACACAACTTTTGGACAGATGGTTTACTCCATCCCAGATGCAGAGTTTTGGCAAATACCATTAGAAGCCAAATCATCACCCCTTGTCTTTCTCCACAGTTTGGGAGGGGGTTCATCAGCTTATGAATGGTCAAAGGTTTATCCTGCTTTTGCTGCTACCCATCAAGTAATTGCTCCCGATTTAATTGGTTGGGGAGATTCCGCCCACCCTGCAAGAAATTATCAACCCCAAGACTACCTCAACCTAATTCAAACTCTACTCGAAGAAGTGGCTGTGGAACCGGCTTGGGTTGTTGCTTCTTCCCTCACTGCTGGGTTGACTATTCGTTTAGCCATTCAACAACCGCAATTGTTCCAGGGATTGTTCTTAGTTTCTCCTTCTGGATATGGGGATTTTGGAGCTGACTATGGGAAAGAGCTGGTATCTCAAGTAGTGAGGATTCCAGGAATAGATCGAATTATTTATGGACTTGGTGCTGCCAATGAATTAGCTGTGCGTAACTTCCTCCAACAGTTCCTATTTGCCAAAGTGTCGCGCCTTGATGATGAAATTGTGGCGGCTTATCTAGCTTCAGCAGTCAAACCAAATGCAGAATATGCGGCTCTCTCTTCCTTGAAAGGGGATATCTGTTTTGATTTGGCGGAGTACATGAAAGAGCTACAAGTACCCACTGTTTTTTTGTGGGGAGAGAAATCTCGCTTTAGTAGTTCCGAGAAAGGACGGCGACTTTCTCGACTTAATCCTGATGTAATTCAGGGCTTCCATGAAATTCCTGGAGCTGGTGTTTTGCCACATTTAGAAATACCAGCCATCGTTACTGGATTGCTCTCTCGTTATTTGAGCAAAATTAGGGTGTAGGGTGTGGGCACCAATTATTTCTCAAACTGTTTGTTCTAAGCTGTGGCGTATTTAATTTGTATATTGGACGCGGGCAAGATGCCCGCACTACAATCATTTAACATTTTTGTTTTATACAATTTAGCTGCGTATCAGCTTAACCAGGGCTTGCTGAAAAAGTCATGATTGTGGAGGTAGGGAATAGGGAATAGGCAATAGGCAATAGTTACAGCCTATGGGTTTCTATTTTTTTACCCGCAAAAAATACCAAATGCAAGGATTTGAGGTTGAAAATCCTAA
>JASJCJ010000209.1 GCA_030066045.1 Calothrix sp. MO_167.B12 | reverse complement strand
TAGTCATAATATTTTTGAGGGAAACGCTCGTGATAAATCCCTTTGAGTCGGGTTTCATCCCCTGGTTAAAAACGAGCGGGGTTCTCACCCTCCCATTATGCTTTGATAGTAATATGCCTGACGGGGCGCGGACATTTCTAAATCCAGCAAACCCTTTGATAGTCTGCTGTTAAGAGTTACTTGTTAAGAGTTATATAGCCCCTAGGGTTATATATTTGACTACAAATTATTTATTTAAAAGTATTAAGAAACTAAAAAAGAAATTGTTCTTTGCATAGAACTGTCCTTTTTCCTGCCCTCAGTCTGTTAAAATAACTTGGTTGTTTCATCTGATTTCAACCATCTTTGAGCCAGTCACTAGACCTCATTAATAACATCGACACATTAGCCCAAGAACTGGCAACAATCCAGCAAACAGGTTCTAAACGAATCGCCATGCTGGGTTCCCGTCACGTTCCCATCACCCACCAGAACCTAATTGAGATGATGACCTATGCCTTAGTGCTATTGGGTAATCGGATCATCACTTCAGGTGCCACTGGTACAAATGCTGCTGCTATCAAAGGAGCAATGCGCGGCGATCCCAATATGCTGACGGTAATTTTACCCCAAAGCCTAGAACGCCAGCCCTATGAATCCCGGCAGCAGTTAGAGCAGGTAATGCATTTAGTAGAGAATCCCAGTAACGATCATATGTCACTGGCAGAATCTAGTTATTTATGTAACAAGGAAATTATCTCTCGTTGCCAGCAACTAATCTGCTTTGCTTTTCATGACAGCCGCACTCTGCTACAAACTTGTAACGATGCAGAGGAACAAAGGAAAGTAGTTACTTTGTTCTACTTTGATTAGTCCATAAACCAATTCTATCAATTTGAGTATCAGCTGTTCTGAAATACATTGGCAACTAAAAAGCTTGCTAGCAATTAGTTGTGAAAATTTTACTCCTTGCTTTTCTAATTACTCCATGCCATTGTCATTGCCTGTATCCGTGATTTTAATTTACTCCATTGCAGCTGCTGCTGTACTCATTTACATACCTTTTTTGGTGGTAGGGTATGCCCGTTTTCGTGTGGGATACGATATGTCTGCTCCCCGGGCGATGTTTGAGAAATTACCTGCCTATGCTCAACGAGCTACTTGGGCGCATCAAAACTCTTTAGAAGTGTTTATGATTTTTGCAGCAGCAGCATTAACAGCATATGTTGCAGGAGTAGATACCCCCCTAGCGATTTTGGCAGCACTAGCTTTTGTTGGGGCTCGTCTTTTTTACTCCGTTTTCTATATTTTGAATGTGCCAATGTTACGTTCGCTGATGTTTGGCATTAGTTCAGCAGGTACTGCAACTCTGTTTGTGTTGAGTATTATGAAAATCACATAAAAAACTCCGGGAGTGTGGAATCTGCGTACCTAACCTGTACCGAAACAAGCTACAGATCCCGGGAGAAAACACGACGGGAGGGACTTTGCTGCAGTCGGAGGTAAGCGTTATTAGCACTGCGATTGCTTAATAGTTATTAGTTAGCGATGATTTAGCGATAGGATAATGTTTGCCAATCTACAATTAAAACATTATCAATATCAATTCTCAACCTTAATCTCAAATCTAGAATTCACTATGGCTTCTACCTATTCATTTGATGTTGTAAGTGACTTTGATAGACAGGAATTAGTAAATACTGTTGACCAAACTATACGAGATGTCAAAAGCCGTTACGATCTCAAAGACACTAAAACCACAGTGGAATTAGGCGAAGAAACTATCACCATTAACACTGATAGTGAGTTTACCCTAGATGCAGTGCAAAAGTTACTGCGAGAAAAAGCCGCTAAACGTAACCTGTCCCAAAAAATCTTTGAAGTGGGAAAAATAGAATCTGCTAGCGGTAATCGGGTTCGCCAAGAAATTACCCTTAAAAAGGGTATCAGCCAAGAAATTGCTAAAAAAATTTCTAAGTTGATCCGCGATGAGTTTAAAAAGATACAAGCTTCAATTCAAGGCGATGCTGTGCGTGTCACTGCTAAGAATAAGGATGATTTACAAGCGGTGATACAGCGTTTGAAGCAGGAAGAATTACCCATTGACCTGCAATTTACTAACTATCGTTGATCTGTCACTCTGGGAAGAAAAAATAAATGTAGGTTGGGCTAGTTGCGGTAAAGTCTTTGGTTGTTGGGTTACTCTATTCCCAGCCACCTCTGCGGGGAAGCAAGCTACAACCCAACCGACTGGGCTGACACGCCTAAAAATGTAGGTTGGGTTGAGCGGTAGGGAAACCCAACAAAGCTTTACTGGTGTTGGGTTACTCTGCTCCAAGGCGCTGTTGCGTCTACATTCTTCAACCCAACCTACACTTAATGCATCATTTTAACCTTGCCACGCCACTACGCCTAAAATCATAAAAGTCTATAAAAATAAGGGTTTTGGATTTTTATAAGCGCGAGAGTGATTAAAGAGGATTAAGTACGAGCACCAATGGTTTTTTGAAAGGCTGGACGCTCTGTCATCTTTTGGATATATTTCAACACATTTGGGTAATCACTCAAGTCTAACTGGAGCATGATGGGGATGTAGCTGAGGTAAGAACCCACCGCTACATCAGCAACGGTGAAACTATCCCCTAACAAGAAAGGTTGTTTGCCGAAAATTTCATCTAATGGTGTCATCAACCGAGACATTTCTCGCTCGCGGTTAGCCTCAACAAAAACTCCTGGTCCCAAGGTAGCATTAGCAAATAATGACCATTGTGCCCAGAGAGCGCGTTCTTCCGGGGAGGAGGTACCGCCATATTTATCTGCCAGGTAGAGTAGAATTGCTCCAGATTCCCAAAGTTTTAGTTCACCGTCTATAATTGCTGGTACTTTACCCATGGGATTAATTGCCAGAAACCCTTGCTGGCGATGTTCTCCAGCTTGCATATCTAACTGGATATACTCATAGGGAACACCTAATTCTTCTAAATACCATTGAATAATTGATGCTCGGCTACGAGCACCACCGTAAAGTTTCAGCATAATAGCTCTATTTTCGCTGTTAAAGGACTTTATGGGTATTGGGATGCTGTTTGATATTATCATCCTTGGTGACAACCCTAGAGGCATTCAGCACCCGCTTACGTTCGGTAGAATAGTTTAATTCTGTGTAGGTTGTACTGAGAGGAATTAATTTTGTGGCTGATTCTCGGCGTTTGTAGGTGCGAGCTGCGGCGACTACTCTTTGTTCAAACTCGTCACTAAATTGAGCATTGTGGGGAAAATTATCTGGTTTTTGCAGGGTATCCCCACCTAAAACATTTCCTAAGGTGGTAGCGTAAGCCAATTTGTAGGAAGTGGGGATACCTTTGAAAATGGCTTCTAAAGCGGCGGAAGGGATCGGTTCTATGACTTCTACTTGATGAACTTCTCCATCTTCTTTGATAAAGCAAGTTGCCAAGCCTAAAACGATATAATCATCTGCGGTTAAATCGGCAATATCCCTAGAAGAAATTGTTGTTGTCATTTTAGTTATTGGTGATTGTCAATAAATTGGAGTGTTGGGGCTGCACACTTGTAAGTATTTTTACTTGGAGATGAATTCACCCGGGATTCTCCAGAATATGTGAAAAATTAGTGCGTGTAATCAGCCGGAGGCTTGATTCTGGCTTGAGAATTGTCACTAAGTGTGTTGTACCAGAACCGATGAAGATATTAACAGGGAATTGGCAGCAGGGATAATAATTATTGTTCCCAAATATTAAATATTGTAGTGCGGGTCCCAAAGCCCGCATCAGATATCAACAGAGCTTTACGGTTCCCACTGCCTAATATTTTGGGAAAATTGGGATGCTCTAGCTCCGGGAGCAACAGTTACACTACCAAGTATGTAAGTAGCCTTTCCCCTATATTTTTCATGTTCCTATGGCTGTTGCTCGAAAAATTTTTCCAATATGTTGCTCTGTGTACTTGTGCATCTTTGATGATTCATCTAGATTAATATTTCCTGTTTCTGGAATTGGACTTGGGAACGAAGTATCTATGAGTAGATTCCACTGGCTGTTGCTCGAAAAATTTTTCCAATATGTTGCTCTGTGTACTTGTGCATCTTTGATGATTCATCTAGATTAATATTTCCTGTTTCTGGAATTAGACTTGGGAACGAAGTATCTATGAGTAGATTCCACTATTAATGATGCCAAACTTTGAATTTGCACTGATTGTATTGGGTAATATCAACAGTAGTCACTACTTTCTAAGCATGAAATAATACGAGTACAAAGCACACAGGGTCGTAACTACCAAGACAACGAGAACGAACATTATATTTCACACACAGAGCAATTAGCTCAGGTAGGAACATATGAAGAGCCAATCCTTTTTTGCATTTGGAGAACCACAAGACTGCCAATGCAAGTCTGTACTCAACAGCATCAGTTTCATCCCCAAATATCATCCTCAGGTAGGGGATGAAGTAGCTTTTGCAGATAAAGAGTTACGAGCTTGTGCGTTGAAGTTGGCTCAAAAAGGAAATTATAATGATGCGATCGCACTTTTGAGTCAATTAATCAATCGCCATCCCCAAAATGCCGTTGATTATAATAACCGGGGGTTAATTTATTTTCAAAGTGGCGATCGACAAAAAGCTGTTTGTGACTATAATACGGCTTTGGAACTGAATCCGAAATTAGCCTCGGCATATAATAATCGAGCTAATTACTACGCTGCTTGTGGAGAATTAGCAACAGCAATCGCGGATTATGACCGAGCATTAGATTTAAATCCAAGCTATGTTCGTGGTTGGATTAATCGCGCTATTACCCTGCGAGAATTAGGAAAATATGCGGAAGCCATTGAGAATTTGGAAGTGGCACTATTATTCGGTCAACTGGAAAGTCATATTTTGGCACAGAGGGGTAGAACTTACCATATTTGGGGAGATTGGAATTGTGCGATCGCTGATTACCAACGTACTTTAATGATTATTAATACAAACAACAAACAAAATAAGTATTCTACTTCCAGTTTACGCTTACAGGTCGAAAGCTGGTTAAATAAGCTAATGGGTTTCTCAAATTCAATTTGAAATAAGTATCAGTATTACAACTCAATTTTCTATCCATAGACTAATGGCTAATAGATGATAACTTAATGGCTGTTCACTAATGAAGCAGTTAGTTATTAACTATTAGCCGTTAGTTTTTCAGTGTTTATACTGTGATTATTTTCTAGACAGTTGATATTAATTGGTAAACAAAAATCAAATGCTATCTAATTTTTGATTGCAATATTTAAACTTCAATTAAATAGCCACAGTAGAGTCAACCGCAAAAGTTGTATCAGCAGAGACCAAAGTTGTATCAGCAGATATACTATCCACTAAAAAACGATCCAAAGGCACAGCCTCTAAAGCATTGATATTTTCTGTTGCAGTTCCAAATGTACCCTTTACATCAAAAGCGGTGTCCCATAAATGCCCACCATGTTTCAAGAAGCTGCTGCGACCTGTAGTCTGATCGTAAACGAAAATCTCACCCCCATCTAGAAAACCTGTGCCATTTAAATCACTTTTTTCGATGGGATCGACACTAAACACAATTCGCTTTCCAGATACCATCATGGCATCTACATTAACGTAACCCAATAATTGTTGGGCATCTAATCCTGTTGCATTTCCAACTGCCTTAGCAATCTCTTGTCTAGTAAAGATCACATTATTGTTTTGATCTAAGACTGCTCCAGAGGCAACTTGACCAGTGAGAGGATCGAATGTTACATCACCGTATACAGAGTAATAAAATGCATCCGATCTATTATCAGGTCCCCACAACTCCAGAGCATCCACATCATGAACCCCTTGATCCATACCTGGTCCTGGTGCATCAATCTGCTTGCTAGTAGCCCAGATACCACCTTGTGCCGCTCCTGGGCGCTCATAGTATATTTTGTCGTCAAATGTGGTTGAAAAGACCATTGCAACCCTGTCATTGATAAGACTATAAAAATAAGCATCACCAGGGTTCGCCATTGCATCCACTTGACCGGAAGTACGATAATCTATACCGTCTCTTGTTGCACCCGTTCCGTTCCACAATAGTGTTTGTCCGGGGTCAGGCATTCCTGAAGTTGTCTTATCTGCATTATCAGAATACTCTTTCCCAAATACTCGTGTTGGAGGCAAAGGACGTATTGGTATAGGGATTGGTTTAAAACTATCACTTGCTTTCAACTCTAGTGAATCAGCTTCCAGGGCTATTGTTTCTATGGGAGCTGATGCAAATGTTTTGCTAATAGTATCTAGGGAAACTTCATCAATGGTCTTTCCGTTATTTTTTTCAATAGAACCATTGGTACTATCAGATTTAAGAAGTTCGTCAATCGAGAAAGTAGATGCTTCCATTATTTTTTCTCTAATTTACATTATTTATTTAACCATAAAAAAATGACGATAAATTTATTATAAAGTTATGAAAAAATTAAAATATTTTAAGTTATTTTCCTGAGCAAATAACTAAATATTTCTATTACTAAGTAGAAATATAATTAGGATTTGCTGAATAACTATAAAATATTAGATTTATCAATGCATAAGGGCTGTTTTCTGCGGAGAAAGTGCCACGAAATAGGGATCTGAAGTTTAAAAACCTTGCATTGACAATTTTTTGGAGTCCAAAAGATGTCAACGATAGGGTTGAAACTGTTCCCTATTAAGAGTTCCCTATTCCCTATCCCCACAATCATGACTTTTTCAGCAAGCCCTACGTATATTGAAGATATACACATCTTGCAACAAAGTATTAAGTAACTGGATCAAATTAAAAGAATGTAGAATGAGCGAATGTAGAATTACGTGGGAGCAACGGGGATTTTACCCCGACGCAAAACGCGCTGCTTAAGGTAGCAAGCGTAAAAAACAAAAAGCTGGACTAAATAAGTCAATACTTTCTGTCGGTTTTGGAACACTCAATCAAATGATTGCCTTCAAAATTGAGATGAAGGGAGGCTTGATGCTGACACTACCTACCAACCAAATAAAACCATCACAACGCTGTCCCAACTGTGGAAAAGTTGATAAACATTGGGCCGAATTATCAAACCGATATCATATTTGTGATGTATGTGGATTTGAGATTCCACGTGATAGAGGTTCTGTTATGGTTATGTACAACGTCGCAATCAATAAGCAACTGGGGTTGGGAACCAGCCTCGCAGACTGTGGATGTCTAAGCTCTACCAATTTGACTAGTAAGCGTAAGCATACTGGCTCGATGCGGCAACTTGGGCAGAAGAAACGTCAAAAATCCAACCTCAAATCGGATGGGGAATTAGAAACCCCGTCCTCCTATGAGGCGGGGTAGTTCATTAAACATTTTGTTAGAAGTATATAGCCAAACCATAATAGGACTTACGCAACTGGCATGTTTTTTCTGTAGGGAAGGCAAAATGCGGTGTAGATTTTCTGCCCGCATTATTGCCGTTGTGTGATGCTACGAGAATATTTGAACGTAGTAATCAGACTTGTAACCTCACGCGCCAATCACCGATTGTGACAATTGCGTAAGTCCTGTATAAAATTTTTGTACAGACTGGGGTATATAGTGCTACGCGCAAGTCGAAAGTTAAGCAAATGGCAAAAAACCTTGCTCTGTAATAATTTTAAAATGTGGTAGTTATAAGTTCGATTTTGAGACAGAATCTGCTCAAGAACATCCTGCATTCCCAAGGATGGGTGATTTTTTGATTGGGAAGTCCCTATTGAGGGTTAATATTTGAATCTTTATTCCAAATCACTCGACGTTGGTTTGGATCAAATCGATACCCCTGCTCTTGCATAATAGTTTTTGTTTGGTGGGGAGCGAAGTTGCGACTAAAATCTGCTCTTAATTTATTAACATTACCTTCCAGCCCCTTCACTTGGGTACTGATTTCCCGTAACTTCTCTTGTTGGGACCAATGATAAGGTAAAAGAGATGTAAGTGCAGATACAGCAACACTTGCAATTGCCATATTGACTCCTATTTTTAGAGTCATTTCCACAGCCATAGCTCGGTAATATCTTTGGCGGAGATGGCGTTTACGTCGAGGGGTGAGAGGTTTTTTCTGTATTGGCTCTGGGGGAGAAAAAGATGGTTGAATCGCGTTCATAATTTAATTCACAATAACACCTTGCAGAGTAAACTGATATACCGTAAATAGCTTACCAGTAATGAGTAAGATTTTGTTTAGCTGCCATAGTACTGCATTTTTTGGTAATGCCTATACGTATATTCTCGGTTTATTAAATAAATCTGGTATTTTTGTGCAAATTTGCTCACAATTGGTCTGAGCTATGAACTTTGAGGTAATTTCTGAAAATAATTTTACCAATGATCACGGCGCAAGCCGCAGTGCCCCTGTGACGTATCAACGGTGCAAACACTGACTTGTCTGTTCACCTGGTAATTTAAATTCTGGAAATCTCCTTAACTTTTCCATAGCTGCTAAAGATTGACTAGAAATATGAAGAAGCAGGAAAGGAGAGATAAGATTGACACAAAGAGAAGACAGGGAGGGGATAATTTTTCCTCTACAGCCTTTTGCTCCTCCTATGAGCTAAATACTTCATCCTCTCCTATTCCCTTGGATGTAAGCTGTTGAGATTGAAGCCAAACTCAACTAAGCTGCGATTACATCGCAGCTTAGGATTGCTTATTTATAGAGTTCCGTGCCTAAACGGAAAGCCAATAAGCCAGGAATAATAGCCACAACCAGAATAATGTAGACCTGAATATCTGTCATGGTTTTAAGCCTCCTCATGTGAAGATGTATTCAACAGTTCGTTTACTACTTTTCACTGTTTTGCCAAGATTGGGGAATAGGTTGTTACAAGATGCAACAATCAAGGGGGGATTAGGGGGATAAATTACCTAATTATTACAATTTTTCTGGTTCTAGTCAGCTATTCAATTATTAAAACTTATCAAAAAATGAGTTTATTTTTAGGTATAGACTGTGGCACCTCTGGTATGCGGGGTGTGGTAATTGACCAAAACAAATGTGTTGTGGCGATGGTCAAGTACCCCTGGGAAATTACTGAGGTCAGAGATTGGAGTGTTTGTTGGCAGACAGCTTTATGGAAATTACTGGAGAAAATACCCTTAGAATATTGCCATTATATCCAAGCGATCGCCATTGATGGTACTTCTTCCACGGTTTTAGTCTGTGATGCCGATGGTAAGCCAGTACAAGCACCAATTATGTATAACGATCCTCGGGGAGCATCTGTGTTGACAGAGTTACGAGATATTGCTCCCCCCGAGCATACAGTCCTGGGTGCCACATCCAGTTTGGCAAAATTAATATGGATGTCAAAATTACCATCCTTTACAGCCGCTAAATATTTTTTACATCAAGCAGATTGGTTAGGATTTTTACTTCATGGTCAACTAGGTATTAGTGATTACCACAATGCTTTAAAGCTTGGTTATGATGTAGAAAATCTCCAATATCCCCAATGGCTAGAAAATATCCACATCCCGATTCATCTCCCCCAAGTTTTACCCCCCGGTACTCCCATTGCTGAATTACGTCCGGAAGTTGCTGCTAAGTACAACTTTCCTACAGATTGTCTAGTATGTGCGGGTACTACTGATAGTATTGCGGCTTTTTTGGCAAGTGGAGCTAAATTTCCTGGAGAAGCGGTGACTTCCTTGGGTTCTACATTAGTACTGAAACTTTTAAGTACTACTCCCATAGAAAATTCTCAATATGGTATTTACAGTCATCGTTTAGGGGATTTATGGCTGACTGGTGGTGCTTCTAATACGGGGGGAGCAGTGCTAAAGCATTTTTTTTCTAGTACCGAATTGGCAAACCTGAGCCTGGAAATTGACATTTCTCAACCGAGTAACTTGGATTATTATCCCTTATTAACACCAGGCGATCGCTTTCCCATTAATGATCCCAATTTACCACCGCGACTAGAACCACGCCCAGATAATCCGGTGGATTTTTTGTATGGGCTATTGTCAGGTATTGCCCGTATAGAAGCACAAGGATATGGATTATTACAAAAACTCGGAGCAGAAACATTAAGCCATGTTTATACTGCTGGTGGTGGTGCTATCAACGATACATGGATGAAGATTAGGGAACGTCATTTGGGAGTACCTGTTACCATTCCTATAAATACGGAAGCAGCATATGGAACGGCACTTTTAGCAATGAAAGGAGTGAAGGAGTGATGAATTAAAGACTCCTAGGGCGTGTTTTCAAACTATGGTGTAGGTTGGGTAGAACGGAGGGAACCTCCGCAACGGAGTGGCTCCCCAACCTACAATTTAGGTTCATGTGAGGTTTGAAAACAGTCCCTAACCGTTAAAACTGTCATCAATTAGTGATTAAGACAAAAGATTGGCAAATGGCTTCAGGATTAATACTGAATATTTATACTCACAACATTTTTACTGTTATTTCATAAGTCCGTATCTATTCTAATGACAATTAACATATCTCAGATCATACTAGATGGGTGAGATACCGGTCGGTAGGCTTCCAGGTTATATATCTGGGCAGCTAATTGAGGGATTGGTGATATTCACTTAGGGTGAATCATCTATCCCTTTTTTTTACCTTTTTGTCAGCAGGGAGCGAGACGCTTTTTGAAAAAAGGGAGCGAGACGCTCCCACTACAATTATTTACCTATCAGAACTAATGCGATAGACCACTAGTTCACAATAGAGATGTTTACTGAGATTATGAATCCTTTGGATTTAACTTTCGTACAAAGATAAGCCTATGTGTATTTCCACGTTGCTGTTGGCAGGATTGACTTCATCGAATTTTACGAAAATACTATCACCACCATAGCGCAACCTAATCTCATTTACCTTTAGCGGATAGACATAGGTTTCACCTGATGAAAAATAACACTTGCATACTGCATAGGTAAAGTATGCATTTGTCGATGCGGTTACATCATAAGGGTGCCTCGTAATTTCTAGCCATGAAAGACCTGCATCAATTTCCACTCCATTCTCTGAGTAGCGTATACCAGGAATTATTTTGGCTTCAATAAAATATTGAGATTGAGATACGTTGACCATCTTAAACTCCTTTGTTCTCCTTAATTTATATGTTTTTTGTAATATAAATAACTAAATTTTTAATTAGCCAAAAATAGGAAATTGCTTCCATACACCTTGGTTTGTGGAATTATTTGGGATTTTTATTTTGATTGAAAATCAGCTTAATTACGGTTTTTATGCCTGATTGATGTCTAATTAAAAACAAGTATTCTAATTACAGAAATAAAGTTACATTATAATGTTTATATTTGTCAACCTACCAAGAAAAACGTTGAGAGCCTCCAGGCTTTAGCCGGAGGATGAAAACGAGCAGAGAGGATTTATCCTCTCGTATCCTACAAGTATCTTAGGATATGTTAGACTGTAATCATGGTAAATCTAACACTGACGCTGAAACTCCCTTTTTATAAGCTCAATCAAAGCAAAGCAGTTGAGTTTGACAGATTAACATCTATCAATACTCAAGTTGCCAATCACTTGTTGCAGATTGATATTAAGGAGCGAAAAAAGTTGACTAGTGCAGCATTTCGCCATGTTGAGATTGGTTCAATGTGGATTAATCAAACAATTAGGAATGCTAACGCAAGAACTAAGGTTAAACATTTTAAGCGTATGTGGCTTGAAGTTAATAACCAAGGGTTTGAAGTCATCAAGTCAGGAGATTTATATACAGTTTCTTTTAGCCTTTATCGAGGCAGAAAAAAACGTATCCCTGTTTGTATTCATCAAGCTTCCCATACTCAGGTATTAGACAAAATCATTTCTGGTGAAGCTTTATTAGGTTCTCTCAAGTTATGTAAGTCTAAAAAAGGTATTTGGTATGCACTTATTTCTGTTTCTATGGAAGTTCCGGAAGCAGGTGAGGTGAAAGGCTGGATTGGAGTAGATAGGGGGCAAAATAATATTGCTGTTGCTGCACTTGGTAATGGGTTTGGCAAGTTTTGGCAGGGTGGGCGAGTTAAGGACTTGAGAAGACGATTCCAGCGCACTCGCAAACAACTCCAACAAGCCAAGCAATTCAAGTCCCTTAAGCGACTAGAGCAACGTGAAAGACGTATCATTACCCACATTAACCATGTCATTTCCAAACAGTTAGTACAGTTTGCGGCATACTTTGACATGGGATTACGGTTTGAAGATTTGTCTGGTTGTCGCCAAACAATGAAGCAAAAGAAGAAAACTAAATCTGATGCTGCCAATAACCGTGATAGTTGGGCATTTTATCAGCTTGAATTGTTTACCAGATATAAAGCAATTCGTGCAGGAGTCCCAGTAGAATCAGTACCGGCACCATATACAAGTAAATCCGATCACCGCAATGGGGTGTTAGGGGTAAGAAATGGTGATTGGTTTAGGGGTTTTGACGGGTACAGGTGTAATGCTGATTTCAATGCTGCTAGAAATATAGGTCAATGGATCGGTTTTTCATGCCCTTTGGATCTTCAAAAAGCTGTATCTGCAATGGATATGGTTGATATAAAGGGTGGGGTCAATGACAGTCCCTATAACTAGGTGAATCGTCTAATCGGGTGGATTTATCCCCCGATTAGACATCCCTAGAATCCTCGTCAATTTATTGCGGGGAGTGTCAAATGAGAGACAATTATATGAACTTATCCCACTAATCCAAAAATGCCCAAATTATGGAGATTTTGCAGAACAAAGGATACAAGACTCCCTGGCGAGCGATCGCAGAGTAAGTGTAGAATTGAGGTAGATTACTGATTATTTACTGGTAAGGATATGAAAGCTATTACCTTACTAAGCTGGGTTTTCCACATATGATGCTGACAATTTGTTCTGTATTTTTGTCGTCTCCTTTAACATCGAGATGATTTAACCCTAGTTGCACATTTCCATTATCACATTTACATATATTAGCTTTACCAGGACGAGGGTCGCTACATTCCTTAGTTTTAATTTCTACAAGCACAATTTTAGAATTCGATATTCTCTGGTTTATATATCCATCGAGCCAACTAAAGACCCCAACAGTTCCTACTACCCCTGAAATAACAAGCCCAATTGCTATCCAAACAGTGTTGTTTTGTAAGCTTTTCATTTTATCCTTTTTTGTTGTCTAATTATTTATTCAATTGTAATTGTCTGGTTTAGCACTCATATAACTGACATTTTGCACCAAGAAAATTTGATGTATTTTAATCACTCAATATAACTGACATAAGAGGGGGAAAACAGCAAATGAATAAACAACTATCCCTCAAACAGATTCTCAACTGTGGCGTAGAAGCGGGCGTGGCTAGTGCCATGCTACCGCAGATTAATCAATGGCTTTCTTCCCTACCTGCTGTTGACTGCTGGCAACATCTCAGCCAACAAATTCTCAAGCCAAATCATCCCTTCCCACTGCATGAGTTGCTTTACCATACCACCTTCTGTGAGTGGGAGACCAACCAAGGAGTACCTCCAGCTTGGTTCCCCTCGGACAAGCAAATTCAAGCTACTAATATTGATGTTTTAATGCGCGAACTGAAGATAAATTCCTACCCAGAACTCCATACTTGGTCGGTAGAGAATCGCGCTGAGTTCTGGAAAGTGATGATTCAGCGACTAGGGATTCGTTTCCAGGAAAAATACACTCAAATCGTCAATTATCCCCAGGGTGTGGAGTCACCCCAATGGCTGGTAAATGCCCGTTTCAACATTGTCGAGAGTTGTTTCCCAGCACCCCCAGACCAACCTGCGATTATCTTCCAAGCACCAGGAGGTTTGCTGTCTACCCTCACCTATGGAGAACTCCACGCCTTAACTAATCGCGTTGCTAATGGACTGGTGGCAGCTGGCTTTGATCATGGTGATGCGATCGCTATTTATATGCCCATGACTGCTGAATCGGTGGCCATTTACCTGGGAATTGTCAAAGCAGGTTGTGTGGTGGTATCCATTGCCGATAGTTTTGCTGCTGATGAAATTGCCACCCGGTTACGTCTGTCGAAAGCTCAGGGAATTTTCACCCAGGACTGGCTGTTACGTTCCGGCAAGCACTTGCCCCTCTACACTCAAGTTGTAGATGCCGACGCGCCTAAGGCGATTGTACTACCTAGTGGTGCATCTGTTGATATTAAACTGCGCCCAGGGGATCTGAGTTGGGAGGATTTTCTCAGTGATGATGAGCTATTTGATGCTGTATTTGTTAGTGCTTCTACTTGTACCAATATTCTCTTTTCTTCAGGTACTACAGGAGAACCGAAAGCCATTCCTTGGAATCAAACTACCCCCATTAAATGTGCTGCTGATGGGCATCTGCACCAAGACATTCATCCCCAAGATGTGGTGGCATGGCCAACTAACTTGGGATGGATGATGGGTCCGTGGCTAATTTACGCCAGCTTAATCAATCAGGCAACCATTGCCCTCTACTACGGAGCAGCTACAGAAAGGGGATTTGGTCAGTTTGTCCAGGATGCTAAGGTGAATATGCTGGGGGTGGTTCCCAGTCTGGTGAGTAGTTGGAGGTCAACTGCTTGCATGGAAGGACTTGACTGGAGTCAGGTGAAAGCTTTTAGCTCCACTGGGGAATGTTCCAATGCTCAGGATATGCTATTCCTGATGTCTCTTGCTGGGTACAGACCGATTATTGAATACTGCGGTGGCACGGAGATCGGCGGCGGATATATCACCGGCACTCTGGTACAACCTTGTGCCCCTTCCACCTTTACCACCCCTGCTATGGGGCTGGATTTTGTCATCCTCGACGAATCAGGAAAACCCAGTAGTAAAGGGGAAGTGTTTCTCATTCCCCCTAGTATTGGTTTGTCTACCGAGTTATTAAACCGGGAGCATCACCAGGTGTATTTCGCCCATACACCCCATCTACCTAGCTTCCCATTTCCCCTACGCCGTCACGGCGACCAGATGGAGCGTTTCCCCAATGGCTACTACCGTGCCCATGGTCGTGTCGATGATACCATGAACCTGGGTGGCATTAAAGTGAGTTCGGTAGAGATTGAACACATCCTCAATGCGGAACCAGGAGTCCGGGAAACTGCTGCGATCGCTATATCTCCCCTAGGAGGAGGACCAAGCCAGTTAGTAATCTACGTGGTGCTAGCACCAGAATTTCCCCAAAACAAAGAGAAGCTGATCAACTCTTTCCAGGCATTGCTCCGACAGCATCTCAACCCTTTATTCAAGATTAGGGATCTGACATTTCTGGAAGCACTCCCCCGTACTGCCACGGGCAAGGTTATGCGTCGTTTACTACGGGAGCAATACGCAAAAATAATTGAAGGGGCAGGAGTTTGAATTAAGTAATAAGTAATAAGTAATAAGTGAGCCATTGCGGTGGACGGTAAGCCACTGCGGTGGACGGGTTCCCCGGCATAAAGCAAGTGGCGCAACCCGAAGGGGTTCCCCGGCATAAAGCAAATGGCGCG
>JASJCJ010000208.1 GCA_030066045.1 Calothrix sp. MO_167.B12 | reverse complement strand
AAGGGGATTGCTTTACTCGTTATACGGGGGACGTGTTGCAAGCTGATAAAAATGCTGCACTGAACATTTGTCATCGCGGCTCTGACACAGAGATTACTCGGTGGATGAAATACGACAAAGTGCGCTCAATCTTAGTTGAACGCACTGTTCGATACCTCGGTTCGATTGGAACAACCGTTGCAGAGGCTTTAAATTTAGGCTGGCTTAGTTCTAAGTTTAAAGCCTCTGCAATCGCTTGTGAAGCTGAGTTATCACCTCACGGGGTATGAGGTACGGTTAAGCTCTGATAGATGGGAGAGTTACCAATACTCAGCGACGCGCTAAAGCCGCAACCATCGCAGATGAAACCAGCAATTTGAGACAAAGAAATGCTGTAATCCCTATGATTTCGTTACTGTTACGTAGGTTTGCATAGATTTAGTTTACCCCTACTCCCCACTCCCAATTGAAATGAAGTCTCAAAAAAGTCAGAACCAGAAATTACTGAGTGTAACAGGCAGCTACTTCTTACTCACCATCTTGGCGTTGCTGTTCATTGGGCCAATTGTGTTTATGATTGTCGGCAGTCTCAAACCCGATGATCTGGTGCTGGCAGAAGCAGGTACCCTAAAGGCTTTTATCCCGACGGAGGCATCAGTGCAAAACTATCGGGATGTCTTTGAGCGGGTGAACTTTGGGCGCTTTTTCTGGAACTCAGTCTTGATTACAGGCACAATTGTCTTGGGGGGGTTGCTGGTCAATTCCTTGGCAGGTTATGCCTTGGCTCGCCTGCGTTGGCGGGGCAGAAATTGGCTGTTGGCCGCTGTTATCGCTCTGATGATTATTCCCTTTGAAGCGATCGCAACTCCCCTGTTTTTCCAAGTTGCAGTGTTGGGCTGGCGCAATACCTACATAGTGCAAATACTGCCCTTCATTGCCAATGCCTTTTCAATCTACCTGTTTTACACTTTCTTCATTGCTCTTCCTAAGGAATTGGAAGAAGCAGCACGGATTGACGGAGCCAGCACTGTGCAGATATTCTGGAAAATTATCGTGCCCATATCCAAACCTGTGTTTGCCAGTGTCACCATTCTCACCTTTTTGACTCAGTGGGGTTCCTTCCTCTGGCCGCTCATGGTCACCATTGACGAAAAAGTCCGACCCTTACCAGTGGCGATCGCTTCTTTCCAAACTTTGCCACCGCTTCAATGGGGAGATATTATGGCCTTCGGTGTGATGATGGTTGCACCCATCTTGATTATTTTCTTGCTGTTTCAGAAGTGGTTTGTCAAAGGTGTGGCTACCACAGGTACTAAAGGTTAGTTATGGCAACTGTAGAATTTGCTAATGTCGTCAAAGGGAAAGTAGAGACATTTAAGTAAATATCTCTACGTCTATTATGACTGGATAAAACATTTAACCCAAGATGCTGTGAAAGAAATCTAAGGTATCTTGCAAAGACTTAATAAATACGTCTATTTCTGCACGGGTATTGTAGAAAGATAAACTCACCCGTGCAGTTGCAGGAATGTCCAAATAACGATGTAGAGGTTGGGTACAATGGTGTCCAGAACGAATGGCAACTCCTTCTTGATCTAATAATGTTGCTAAGTCGTTAGCATGGACTTCCCCAGCCGTAAATGCTGCTAGTGCTGCTCTCCCTTCTCCTTTAAAGTTAGGATGGGGACCATAAGTTTTTATTTGGGGAATTTTATCTAATTGTTGAAATAAATAAGCAGTTAATTCAGCTTCATAGGCATGAATTTGCTCCATACCAATACTATTAAGATAATCTACCGCTGCACCAAGTGCGATCGCTTCTCCAATTGCGGGGGTTCCTGCTTCAAATTTATGGGGTAATTCCCCGTAGGTAGAATGGTCTAAAAACACCTCAGCAATCATTTCCCCACCACCTAGGAAGGGAGGCATGGATTCTAAGATTTCTTGCTTACCATACAAGAAGCCAATGCCTGTAGGGGCACACATTTTATGTCCTGAGGCCACCAACCAATCACAGCCAATTTGCTGCACGTCGATGGGCATATGAGGCACGCTTTGGCAAGCATCAATTAATACCTTTGCTCCATGTTGGTGTGCCAATGCACAAATTTCTGCTACCGGGTTAATACAACCCAAGGTATTAGAAACGTGAACCACTGAGACTAATTTGGTTTTTGGCGAAAGTAGGGCTTTAAAATGGGCAAAATCAAAGGTTTGTTCCGGTGTCAGTTCCACAAATTTGAGGACTGCGCCGGTTTTTTGGGCGATAAGTTGCCAAGGAACTATATTACTGTGGTGTTCCATCACCGTGGTAATAATTTCGTCTCCTGGCTGTAGGTTATCCATTCCCCAACTGTAAGCTACCAAGTTAATGGCTTCGGTGGCGTTGCGGGTGAAGACAATTGATTGGCGAGATGCTGCGTTGACAAATTTGGCTACCTTATCCCGCGCACCTTCATAAGCATCGGTAGCTTTACCACTGAGGGTGTGGGCACCGCGATGGACGTTGGAATTATATTCCTGGTAATAGTGGCGCAGAGCATTAATGACAAATTGGGGTTTTTGGGAGGTGGCGGCGTTGTCTAGGTAAACTAGTGGTTTGTCATTGACTTCCTGATGTAATAATGGGAAGTCAGCACGGACTTTATCGGCAATGGTTTTTTCTTGGATACAGGTCATTTCAGTTGTCAGTTGTCAGTTGTCAGTTGTCAGTTGTTAGTTGTTAGTTGTTAGTTGTTAGTTGTTAGTTGTTAGTTGTTAGTTGTTAGTTGTTAGTTGTTAGTTGTTAGTTGTTAGTTGTTAGTTGTCAGTTGTTAGTTGTTAGTGCCTACATAGATAAAGATTTAGAAATCTTCAACTAAAACTGGTTAACTGTTTGGATGAGTCTTTCCCGAAGGGAGGGTACTGGGATGTGGTTGATAATTTCCACTGCGAAGGCGTGAATTAATAGGTTGCGGGCGTTATCTTCATCGATTCCCCGGCTTTGTAGGTAGAAGATTTCATCATCTTCTAATTGACTGACGGTAGCACCGTGGGCACATTTAACGTTATCGGCGGTAATTTCTAGTTGGGGTTTGGTATCTACCCTAGCTTGGGGAGATAACAGTAAATTACGATTTAATTGCCCTGCATCGGTTAATTGGGCGGGTTTGGGTACAAATACTTTACCGTTAAAGACCCCATGAGCTTTGCCACCCACAATACACTTATGTAGCTGACGGGTGATACCATAGGGATGGTTAAGTGCGATCGCACTGTGAGTATCAGCCACCTGTTTACCGTCAATCATGGTCAAACCGTTGAGGGTGGTTTCTGTTTGCTCGCCAGTTTGCAGAATCTCTAAGTTATGGCGTGATAGCTTCCCACCCAAGGCAATTGCATGACAGCTATAACGGCTGTACCTAGCTTGGGTAACAGCAGTTTTACCAATGTGAAACGCCTCCACACCCTCAGATTCGATGCGGGTGTGATTGACTTGGGCATTCTCACCCACAAAAATCTCCGTCACCGCATTGGTAAAGTATGTTTTCTCCGCGCTCTCTGCGCCCCTGCGGTTGATATACTCTTCCACCAAACTCACCTGGGAACCAGTTTCCCCTACCACCAAACAACGGGGTTGGGAAATAGTTGATTGCTTCCCAGCAGTAATAAATACTAAATGTATTGGTGTTTCCACTACTACATTCTTAGGTATCCATACTACGGCAGTATCATTAATACCAGCCGTATTCAGAGCGGTGAATACTTCTAACGCTCCCTCAGCCTGTGCTAAATACTGCTGTACTTTCTCTGTATAAGCCTCTGGTAAACCAGCCAAATTACTAACTACCACCCCATTGGGTAAATCTGTAGTAACCGACAACTCCGGTGCATAAATACCATTCACAAATACCAAACGGCTGTTAGATGCTTCCGGTAGAGGGGGGATATCGTCGCCAGACACAGTAGATTGTGTCTCTACCTGAAACTCCACCTGACGTAAAGCAGATAAATCAGTAAATCGCCATTCCTCCTCACGGGTATTGGGTATCACAGAGTGACGTACCCAACTAGCAGCACGTTCCTTTACTTCCTGTAACCAACCCTCTGTTTTATTAACACTAACCTTCTCTAACAACCCAGTTAGATAAACATCCCTATCCAACAGAGTAGAACTTAAATTGACAATATCAGAATTAGCGATCGCACTGGGAGATACTTGCATATTCATTACACACCTACCTCCACCGCAGTTTCATCTAAAACCCAGTCATAACCGCGAGATTCCAACTCTAACGCCAATTCCTTACCACCAGACTTAATAATTTGTCCCCTTGCCATCACATGGACATAATCCGGCACAATATAATTAAGCAACCGTTGGTAGTGAGTAATCATAATCGTGGCATTTTCCGGACTAGTTAACTGATTTACCCCATTCGCCACAATCTTCAGCGCATCAATATCCAAACCAGAATCCGTTTCATCCAAAATTCCTAACTTGGGTTCCAAAAGAGCCATTTGCAGAATCTCATTGCGCTTCTTCTCCCCACCAGAGAAACCCTCATTCACACTGCGATTGAGAAAAGCCGCATCCATCTTCACCACATCCAGCTTCTCATACACCAAATCCTCAAAATCAAAAGGTTCCAACTCCTCCAAACCCTGAGCCTTGCGCTTAGAATTATACGCCACCCGCAAGAAATCCAAATTACTCACCCCAGGAATCTCCAAAGGATACTGGAAAGCCAAAAATATCCCACTTCTCGCCCTATCCTCCGGCTCCATCTCCAAAAGATTCTCCCCTTGGAAAATCACCTCACCACCAGTCACCTCATAAGCCGGATGTCCCGCCAACACCTTAGAAAAAGTACTCTTACCAGAACCATTCGGTCCCATAATCGCGTGAACTTCCCCCGCACGCACCTCCAAATTCACACCCTTCAGAATCGGCGTACCATCCACATTCGCCGTCAAATCCTTAACAGACAACACTACTTCACTATTCTCAACAATCATCCTTACTCTCTCTTTAATTCTTTCTTTCTTTCCGTCTTTGCGTCTTTGCGTCTTTGCGTGAGCCTTTCCTAACCCACACTTCCTTCCAACTTCAAACTCAACAACTTATCAGCCTCCACTGCAAACTCCATCGGCAGCTGATTAAACACATCCTGACAGAAGCCGCTAATCATCATCGACACCGCATCTTCCGCCGAAATACCCCGTTGAGCAAAGTAAAATAATTGGTCTTCCCCTATCTTGGAAGTAGAAGCCTCATGCTCCACCTTCGCCGTTTGATTTTGTACCTGAATGTAAGGGAAAGTATTAGCGTGGGCATTGTCCCCAATTAACATCGAATCGCACTGGGAATAATTCCTCGCTCCCTTCGCCTTGGGATTCACCTTCACCAATCCCCGATAGCTATTACTAGACTTCCCAGCAGAAATCCCCTTAGAAATAATAGTACTGCGGGTATTATTCCCCACGTGAACCATCTTAGTTCCCGTGTCAGCTTGCTGCATATTATTAGTCAGCGCCACCGAGTAAAATTCACCCACGGAATTATCCCCCACCAACACACAACTGGGATACTTCCAGGTAATAGCAGAACCCGTTTCTACCTGCGTCCAAGAAATTTTAGAATTAACTCCCTGACACAAACCCCGCTTGGTAACAAAGTTGTAAATTCCCCCCTTACCATTTTCATCACCAGCGTACCAATTCTGAACAGTAGAATACTTAATCTCCGCATTATCTAAAGTAACCAGCTCTACCACTGCTGCGTGGAGCTGATTGCTATCGTACATGGGCGCAGTACAGCCTTCCAGGTACGATACATAACTACCTTCTTCAGCAATAATTAAGGTACGCTCAAACTGTCCCGTATCCCCAGAATTAATCCGGAAGTAAGTAGATAGTTCCATTGGGCACTTCACACCCTTGGGAATATACACAAACGAACCGTCACTAAATACCGCACTATTGAGAGCGGCAAAATAGTTATCGGCCACCGGCACCACACTTCCCAAATACTGCTTAACTAGCTCTGGGTGCTCCTGAATAGCTTCCGAAATGGAACAAAATATTACCCCATCTTCCGCCAACTTTTCCTTAAAGGTGGTAGCAACGGAAACACTATCAAAAATGGCATCCACCGCCACATTAGATAACCGCTTCTGTTCCGATAGGGGAATACCCAACTTCTCAAAAGTTTCCAGCAAAGTAGGATCTACCTCATCCAAGCTCTTTTTCTTCTCAGTTTGCTTGGGTGCGGAATAATAAATGATATCCTGATAATCAATGGGGGGATAGTTAACATCTGCCCAATTCGGCTCCGTCATTTTTTGCCACCTGCGGTAAGCCTTGAGGCGAAACTCCAACATGAACTCTGGCTCATTCTTCTTGGCAGAAATGAGTCTGACGATGTCCTCATTTAGTCCACGGGGTATGGTATCGGCTTCTATATCGGTGACAAAGCCGTATTTGTAGGGCTGGTTGACTAAGGTTTTAACACTTGCACTCATCGGCGTTTCTGGTTGTGTTCTCTGGGAGGAAATTTCTCTTTAAGGATGGGAGACAGGCTTTATATATAGAAGCCTTTCCCCAGTAGGATGACCGAGCTGCTGCACGGCTGTTATTATGGATATAACGACTAAAACAACTTACTTGTTGTTTAATCTGTTTTCATTGTACGCTAGATTAACAACAATATTGTTGTTAAAGTGAAATTTTCAAATAATTTTTTTCTAGGACGATGATGGCGACTATCCAGCAGTCCTCCACCAAGCACGATATATTAGAATATCTCCTAAAACATTCACAGGGCAAGGCTTCAGAACTTGCCACAGCTTTAGATGTCAGTCCCCAAGCAATTCGTCGTCATTTGAAGGATTTGCAAGCGGAAGGGCTTGTGGTGTACTCTTCTGGGGTACAAGGGGGGATGGGACGACCCCAACATATTTATGAGTTAAGTAATAAAGGTAAGGAACAACTGCGTCGAGAAGTCGCAGACGGTTACGGTGATTTTGCCGTTTCCTTGTTGGATACCATAGCAGAAACCGTGGGAAAGGACCAAGTCAGTTCTATTCTCAAAAAACAATGGGAACGTAAAGCTGAAGAATATCGAGAGCGTTTGGGTAATGCTTCTCTACGGGAGAGGATAGCCACCTTAGTCAATTTAAGAAGGGCTGAGGGCTACATGGCGGAGTTTCACCCCGTAGATTCTAGTGAAGCACAAATGAGTTGTTCTGTGAAGAGCGATCGCTTTTTATTGATAGAACACAATTGTGCCATTTCCAATGTGGCTGAATCTTTCCCCAGTGTGTGTGGGCATGAATTAGAAATGTTTGCGGCGGTGTTACCAGATTGTACTGTGGAACGCACCCAGTGGATTATTAATGGCGAACATCGTTGTGGCTATTTAATCCAAGCCAGGGAAGAGGAGGGAAGGAGGGAAGGAGTGAGGGAGTGAGGGAGTAATAAGTAATAAGTAATAAGTAATAAGTAATAAAGAATTAAATCCCTTTGCTATGAATGGAACAAACTAGTTAAACCCTCTTCCCTTCTGTATAGCTGCCCTCTACCTCTTGCCTGGAAAGAGGTAATGGGATGATGAGAGTAACTTCTCAAAAGTACTCTGTCTCTACCTATAGGGAAGGAAATATTAATTAGATTCTTGACTTTTGACTTTTGAGTTTTGACTTTATGAACATGCCGCCTCAGTCACCATCAGAACAGTTTTTAACCCTAGAAGAATCAGGTAAGGTTGACGCAGCCTTGCTGACTTCTCCAGAAAAATTTTTAACTCGGTTGACAATTTCATCACTGAAACTGTTGAAACATATCGCCCAAGAGTATGGTGTAGCTGTAGAAGATTTAACCTCTGAGCAAGTGATTAGCTGGTTTGAGAAAGATAGCAAAATCAGATTTGAGCAGGGAATTGAGGCTGCATATCTCAAATGGTGATGTGAGTTCCTAAATTACTCCCTTCCCGGCAGAAGATTACCTATAACGTAGGTTGGGTTGTAGCTTGCTTCCACGAAGTGGTACGAAACCAAACCCAACGATATGCTGGGTTTCGTTCCTCAACCCAGCCTACAATTTTTCGGTAATTTAATAGCGGGAAGGGAGTAAACGATAATCCAGATATGGCAAATTCTCTGGCTATTGTGGGGAATAAACAAATCTCATAATGTAATATACAAATTACGAAGCCGATTGATATATTCTTTTGGCTTCACGAGGATTTTCTCGAATTACCTGCTGAAAGAAATCATGTATATACTGTGAAAAATTTATAGTTGATATCTGTGGCTTATATCTCTCTGAAAAATGTTTGAGTATATCTAAATAAGGAGAGTTATTGATTGACATAAAGCCAAATGCAAAATAACCACAATGACTTCTAAAGTAATTGAATGGACGTGTTTTTAAACGTTTTGGTTGTTCAAGTAGCCAACCATCACCAAAAGCATGATAATACTGGCTACCCTCTTCTTCTGTTATTTCCACTTCTTCAATTACTAATCTTGACCAAAGATAGTATTGCGTGGGATTTTTACCAATTCCTACAATTAAAAATACGGTATCACCTTTAGCATTTAAAATTGATCTTTTATTCGTTGAGATACAAGAAACACAATCTCCTACCTCACAAATTATATCTGATAATTGATCTGCTTCTGGTTCAGCAGGCAAATACCCTAAATTATTAAAGCTATGATATTGAACCCAAAATTTTGGTTCTGTATTTAGATGCCGTCTTTTTCTTCCTGGAGTCCAGATGTGCTGATTATATGCTGGCTTGATTTTATCTATCCAAAAACGTTCTCTTTCTAAAAGTTTATGTTCTGTACATTTTTCAATAATTTTAAATTCAAATACCCCTAATTTTCCAGGTTTATCAACTATATTTTTCAATCCATATTTTAAAAAGTCTGCTCGGAGGGGATAATTGCCCGTTTCTAGTGCATTTGGAGAGTTTAATCCTCCAGTATGTTGCTTCCATCTTCTGAATATATTTCTTGATAAACCGACATAAGATTTGTTATTTGCTGTATTTATGATTTGATAAATTCCACAAGTCATTGTGAATTGGTATCCTAAGTTCTTATTGTACTTAGTATTCCCGAACCAGTAAACAAATTAACAGTAATCTTGACAATAAATAAGACTTAGATAAAGTAAGTTCGGGTTAAGGAGGTTTATTCAACCTTGATTGGCTGAAATAAGATAATTGCATTGACAAATACCAGAATCAAGCAACGGCGTAATGATGATTTCAGCTTATCCCGAACTCAGGTTAATTTACCTCAAATGCCTAAAAACGGAAAGTTGTCCGGATAGTTCCCACGAAAAGTCAATATCTGCACATAGTAGCGATTCCTAGGATAGAAGTCGGGGATCTAAACACTGCGATTTGTCAAAATAAATGCAACGCACCACTAAGTGGTAAATTCGGCTAATCAACAACACCTAAAAACGGAAAGTTGTCCGGATAGTCCCCACAAAAAGCGTATCGTTATCGGCTATGTGTCCGGGGTTGGTGACAAAGAAAAAACCTGGGGTAATCGATAAATTATCATTCACCTTAAAGCGATAAAAAACTTCAAAGTGTAAGGAAGTTGCCTCATCCTTACGTCCAAATTGTTTTGCAGAACCTTCAGGCCTCAGATTCCCATTGTTAGGATCGCCATTGTTGGCATCGGTTCGAGGATTTGTGCGAGGATCGTTATCAGAAACCCTAACTGGATTTTCATCTCTAACTACCTGCTCAAATAAAGGTACAGACTGTCCCGCAGTTTCTGGTCCAGCATTTACTAGTTTAGGCGGCATTCCAAACAGGAAGGCAAATAAGTCTCCTTCTCGGCCAAAAGGATCGGAAATACCTATCGAAAATAAGTAAGTCGCTGTGTTACCAAAGGGTTTTTTCCCAGCTACTGGTGGATTGCCAACACGAGAGTCCCCATCACCTCCAAAATCGGGAATCCCCTCCAGGAAATTAGTGAAGGTATATCCTCCCCAAGCCCCAAAAGTTATTTTGTCTGTGACGCGCCATTGTAAACTTGCACCTATAGCATGGGTTTGGGCTGGGAAGTCGCCAATCTCTATCCCTTCACCAGGAAAGGCATCAAGCTCTGCGTCGGGAAGTCTTCCTCCAGACCATAATCCATTAGTTTCTGCATTGACGCTACCAGTATAAGTACCGAGTACACCATCATTATTGTAAGAATTGACATAACTGATGCCAGTAATAATATTCTTAGCCGGTTTCAGTACTAACTGCGCCCCAAATGTACTATGGTCTGCACCAAAAAGTCCTTGAGCTGGATCGCCACTATTTCTAGTACCATAGGCTACCTGTAGCCTGACAGGATCGGCTATTGCCCAATCAAAACCGACCCCAGTATCCATTGCACCACCAATCCGCAGAATCGGATTTAGCTGTCCAAAACGGGAAATTGAACCCCTACCGATATCAAAGTAGGGAGAGTTAGCACTGAGGACGCTGCTTAAGTTAAATCCGTAGGGAATAACAGAGAATACAACTCGGTCATTAAAAGCCGGAAATCTATATTCCACTCGGTCTAAAAACACATTATTTTCTAACCCTGATTGGAAAGAAAACCGCGCCATATAGGTATTGAAGGACTCGGGATTTGTAAAACCACCGTTATTAAAATTACCTGTAGTTAAATAAGTCCGCAGAACGTCTTTACCAGTAAATGATGTCTGTAATCCGATACGGACTAAGTGGACAAACGCTGTGTTAGTTGCTGGATCGTCAGGTGCAGTAGGATTTGCGTCATTGCGATCGCCACAATTAATTACATTCGCAGTACGGTTATTTTGTAGGGTTAGGTTTACGTCTCGACAACCTCCTGGAGGACCGCCTCCAAAGCCTGATACTATGGCAAAAATCGCTTCCCCACTCATCTTGGTAGTTGTAGAGAACTGCTGGCTTTCTAAAATAGCTGTGCGTTCTTCTACGGCATCAATGCGTTGTCTTAAGGCAGCTAATTCTGTTTTAAACTCATCTGACAATCGTTTTATTGTCTCTAAATCTTGCTTAGGATCGGTGGCAAGATTGGCTGTGGATTCAGCAATTAATTGGTTAATTTGTTCTAAACAAGCATTTAATCCTGCGGCAAATTCATAACGAGTCATGGCTCGATTGCCCCGAAATGTGCCGTTGGGATATCCTGCTATACAACCATACCGTTCTACCAAGTTACGCAATGCTTCATAAGCCCAGTCTGTGGGCTGAACGTCATCTAACTGGGAAACATTGGTAACTTGATTGATGGATTGTTGAGAATCCCCTAGTAAATCCCCAGCTTGGGCATTATTTCCCTTTAAGCTGTCGAGGGAATTTGTGGGTTTTATGGGTTGACTCAATTGGGCAACATTGGGCAATAAGTTATTTTTACCAGTGCGGGAATTATTTTTTTGGTTGACAATTAATGGGTTAGCCGGTCTATTATTTTTTGTATTAAGACCAGGTAATAAATTGACTTTTTTCTTTACAGATAGTTTTCTTTTCAGGTTAGAGATTTCTGAAATTTTTGTCTCTGCATTCGATGATTTATCTGTTGTGAACTGTTGATTTTCTGCAACAGATTTCAGCCTCTGTTTTAAACTATTTTTCTCAGCAGCATTAGCTGTATTGGCTGATATTGCCAACAAAAATACAGAAACACTGCCAAAAAGCAAATATTTCCTAAGCATCATTCTATTTGTAATAAAATGTTAAAATTAAAACTTAATTTTTCAGGTTGTGAGGATTATACAGCATCTTTTTTCCCAGACACAATACTCTTTTTGTAAACTAATGTATAGGTATGCATTTTTTTCAATTGAATGCGATACAAAAAAATTATCTACTGACAAATAGTTGGGTATTATAATAGAAAAAATGGGGATTAAACAGTTGCCTGTTCCCTGCTAAGAGTTCCCTGCTACTCCATCACATTAGTTATGAGAAGTAAAGGAATAAACCACTCCAGGCGCAGAGAGCGCAGAGAAAAAGAAAGAGAAACAGAGAATAAATTGGAAACTTGGTTTACCTATCAAAATTAATGTGGCGCAACACTACTGGTCTTTTTCATTAGTTTTGAAGAGCTGCTGTAGTGCGGGCCGGAAAGCCTGCTGACTTACAGCAGGGAGCGAGACGCTCCCACTACAATTGTTTACTTATCAAAACTAATGAAATGCAATACTACCCCCACAATCATGACTTTGTCAGTAAGCCCTAATTATCCCAAATTTCAGATGTGGGACAGGCATCCTGTCTATCTGTTCAGGCAAGATGCCTGAACTACAGGATAATTTATTTGTTGGAGTTACCTAAAATCACGCGATGTGCAACTTTATTTTGATTCCCCTCCTTTTTAAGGAGGGTTAGGGAGGATCTGACGCTGATTTACTCAGTTTAAGATCCCCCAGCCCCCTTAAAAGGGGGCTTTGAAAAAAGTTGCACATGGCGTATAGAAGTGTCTTTTTTTTATTGAATGCCATGCAAAAAAATAATGATTAAAAGCGGAAAGTTGTACGGATAGTTCCCACAAAAAGTGTATCGTTATCGGCTATATGTCCGGGGTTAGTGACAAAGAAAAACCCTGGGGTAATCGATAAATTATCATTCACTTTGAAACGGTAGAAAATTTCAAAGTGCAAGGAAGTGGCTTCATCTTTCTTGCCAACTCTCCTTGGCAATGAATCTCCAGTTTCATTTACTGCAATTCCGGTAGTGTCTAGGTTTATATTATTATCAGTTACTGGAACCTCGGGTTCGCCTCTTCTTGATGTTTCAAAAAAAGGTACGGGTGTGCCTGGTGTTTCAGGTCCGGCATCAACTAATTTGGGTGGCATCCCAAATATAAAACCAAGTAAGTCTCCTTCCCTACCAAAAGGATCGGATAGACCTAGAGACAATTGGAAAGTCGCAGCGTTGGCAAAAGGTTTCTTACCAGCCGAGCTGCCAATTCCATCAGGAGTTCCATCATCACCTGGGATAGCATCACCAGAAAGGGAAAAGTCAGGAAGTGCGTCCAAGAAATTGGTAAACATATATCCACCCCAAGCCCCAAAGGTCAATTTCTCGGTCATCCGCCATTGCAAAGTAGCTCCAACAGCATTGGTGCGGGCTGCTCTATCTCCAATAAAAAACCTACAGCAAGCGTCAAAGCCAGAATTATTTGCTGTGTCTGGTGGTGAAGGGATAGATGAACCAGACCATAAGCCAGAAGTTTCTGCATTCACACTACCTGTAAATGTACCCAATACCCCATCACTGGTATATGCATTTACATAAGTTAGTCCTGTAAGAACATTTTTAAAGGGTGCAAGTACTAATTGCGCGCCGATAACACTTCTGTCTGCACCAAAAAACCCTCCCTCTGCATCGCTGCTATTTCCCGTACCATAAGCTACTTGCAGGCGGATTTTGTCAGAAATTAACCAATCAAACCCGACCCCAGCATCTAAAACTCCCCCAAGCTTGAAGATAGGACTTTCTTGTCCAAAACTGGAAATTGAGCCTCGTCCCGTATCAAAGTAGGGAGAATTGGCACTCAAAACTCTACTAAGGCTAAAACCAAAGGGTATGACACTGATAGCAACGCGATCGCTCAGTATGGGAAACCGATATTCTACCAAATCCAATATGACTTGATTATCTAAGTCTGCCTGGTATGCTAACCGAGCCATGTAGGTATTCAACGACTCAGCATTGGTAAATCCACCGTTATCAAAATTACCTGTTACCAGGTAAGTTCGCAGGCGATCTTTACCAGTAAATGAGGTTTCTAATCCTATGCGAGTTAAGTAAGTGAAAACTGTATTAGCACCTGGATCTCTTCGATTTCTACAGTCAACTTCACGATTGGAATTGCGATCGCTAAAGGGAGGAGTATCGTCAGCTAAAAGTCTACATCCCCCCGGAGGATCGCCTCCAAATGCAGTTGCTAAACCAAAGATTACTTCTCCCCCTAGTTTAGTGGTGGTGGAAAATTGCTGGGCTTCTAAAATTGCCGTGCGTTCTTCTACGGTGTCTATCCGTTTCCTTAATGTTGCTAATTCAGCTTTAAAATCCTCTGATAGCCGTTGTAATGTCTCTAAATCTTCCTTACGTACAACCTCAGAACTAGATTCACTAATCAATCTATTGATTTGCTCTAAACAAGCATTTAAACCAGCGGCAAATTCGTAACGAGTCATGGCTCGATTACCCCGAAATGTGCCGTTGGGATATCCTGCTATACAGCCATACCGTTCTACCAAGTTACGCAAGGCTTCATAAGCCCAGTCTGTGGGCTGAACGTCATCTAACTGGGAAACATTGGTAACTTGATTGATGGATTGTTGAGAATTCCCTAGTAAATCCCCAGCTTGTGTATTATTTCCCTTTAAGTTTTCAAGGGAGTTTGTGGGTTTTATTGGTTTTGAGTCCTTTTTTTTGGGTTGACTCAATTGGGCAACATTTGGCAATAAATTATTTTTACCAGTGTGGGAATTATTTTTTTGTTTGAAAATTAATGGGTTAGCCGGTCTATTATTTTTTGTAGTCAGACCAGGTAATAAATTGACTTTTTTCTTTACAGATAGTTTTCTTTTCAGGTTAGAGATTTCTGAAATTTTTGTCTCTGCATTCGATGATTTATCTGTTGTGAACTGTTGATTTCCTGCAACAGATTTCAGCCTCTGTTTTAAATCATTTTTCTCAGCAGCATTAGCGGAATTGGCTGATATTGCCAACAAAAATACAGAAACACTGCCAAAAAGCAAATATTTCCTAAGCATCATTCTATTTGTAATAAAATGTTAAAATTAAAACTTATTTTTCATGTTGCGAGGATTATACAGCATCTTTTTTCCCAGACACAATACTCTTTTTGTAAACTAATGTATAGGTGTGTCTTTCTCTGAATTGAATGCGACACAAAAAATTATCTACTGACAAATAGTTGGGTCTTGTAATCTACATCCAATCATCAATCTGAGATAATTTCAGAGGTTTAATATTTCTGTAAAGGCTAAACCTGATCTACCTTGAGAATTATAGTTTTGTAACATGACCCATAGAAATAATTAGAAACTCCAAATTTCAACATGGACAGAGTTTAAATGTAAAAATATATGAAAAATTAATTAAATACCACGTTTCATGGTAAAGAGAAATGGATGTCATCAAAAGATACAACCTTGCATTGATAATTTTTACGAATATTCAATCGGGTGAGGTGGGCACGGCATCATTACAGCAGTTTTCATCTATTTGAACCACATCTTCATGTAGGGGTTTAGCAGTGCTAAACCCCTACGGTGTGGTCTATTTACCTGAAAATCGCTGTAAGGTAGGGGA
>JASJCJ010000207.1 GCA_030066045.1 Calothrix sp. MO_167.B12 | reverse complement strand
AAAGAGTGAAAGAGTGAAGGAGGGAATAAAACAAATACATAATATTTCTCCCCATCTCCCCATCTCCCCCCACTCCCACACTCTTTCCCGAAATATATGTCACAATCCCCCAGTATTAGTTACACTGGTCGTGTGATCGATCAAAGAAGACAAGCTCCTATTAGTGGGGCAAGAGTATCTTTTACATCAGAAGCCGCTACAATTTTTACCTACACTGATATAGAAGGAATTTATCGACTATTTATCAATTCCACAGATATAAATACCCTACGGGGAGAACTAACTATCGAAGCGCAAGGGTATAGAAACTATCAATCTGTTATTCAATTATCTCCCCAACAAACAGAATTAGGAGATATTCGGTTGCTGGGATTGAATGAAGTAAATAGTAACCCTGAGTTGGGAGTAAATGGGGACAATAGTAACCTATTTCCCATTGTAATAGTAGCTGCGATCGCTTTATTCATAATTGCCATGCTCATTCTTAATTCTGCACCTCGAAGAAATCCTGAATATCGCCGCAATAATCCTCCTAGGTATTTTCGGAATTATGAGCAGGCTATTTAACCTGAGTTCGGAGTTCGGAGTTCGGAGTTCGGAGTTAAAATTAACCTGAATTCGTGTTAAGCCAAAAGCTAAAAAGATTATTATGTAAGGGTTTAGCCAAACTCTAATTGCTTAAAGAAGGGATTAAATTGGCATCATTTTGTCAATCAGGTTCATAAATGAGACTAATCTCAACAACATGGCCTATTGAGAAGAACTTCAAACAGGATTTGGTGAGCGAACAACGAGACATCAGGTGTTTCGAGAATTTATTATCCCGAACTCAGGTTATTTAGTAGTTTAGATAATCTCACGCTCCAGGCGCTCCAGGCGCAGAGAAGAGAAGAGAGATATTGGGTATTTAGTTTGGATAAAAAATAGCAGTATTTGATTTAATTTAATAGGAGAAGCTATGTCTGTCAAAGCTGAAATTAAGCCAACATCAGTTTTTGTTGTCAGTGGTGGTGCTAAGGGAATTACGGCGAAGTGTACTATTAATTTAGCACGGCAATATCCTTGTAAGTTTATCCTTTTAGGGCGTTCTGAGTTAATGGAAAATGAGCCGGAGTTTGCGCGGGATTGTTTTGATGAAGCAACGTTAAAAAAACGAATTATGGAGTACCTGATTAGTCAAGGAGAAAAACCAACTCCTATGAAGGTACAGGGTATATATAAGCAAATTGCTGGTAGTAGGGAAATCAAGCAAACTTTATCAGAAATTAGAGCCACTGGTAGTGAAGTTAAATATCTGAGTGTGGATGTTACAGATACCCTAGATTTACATCAGAAAATTACCAATACTGTAGAAAGTATGGGGAAAGTTACAGGGATTATTCATGGTGCTGGTAATTTAGCAGATAAGTTAATTGAAAAGAAAACAGAAGCGGATTTTGAGAAAGTTTATACCGCTAAGGTTAAAGGTTTAGAAAATCTTTTATCCTGTGTCAATAGTAGTGAATTAGAGCATTTAGTATTATTTTCCTCAGTTAGTGGTTTTTATGGTAATATTGGGCAATCAGATTATGCGATCGCTAATGAAATTCTCAATAAATCAGCCCATTTAATGAAGCAACAATATCCCGGTTGTCATGTGGTAGCAATTAACTGGGGTGCTTGGGATAGTGGCATGGTAACGCCACAGTTGAAGAAAGAGTTTGCTAAACGAGGCATTGATATTATTCCCATTGAAGTTGGGACACAAATGTTGGTAAATGAATTACAACCACAGCATCATGATACTACCCAATTGGTAATAGGTAGTCCCAGTATTCCCCCGGCAACAAAATTAGAACCAGAACTGAAAAAATATACCATTCGTCGGCAATTAAAGTTATCAGCAAATCCATTTTTATATGACCATGTAATTGCTGGTAATCCCGTTCTTCCTGCCACTTGTGCGGTATCTTGGATATCTGATACCTGTGAAAAAATTTATCCTGGGCATAAGGCTTTTAGTTGTACAGATTTCAAAGTCCTTAAAGGTATTACTTTCAATGAAACCTTAGCTAGTGAATACTTCTTAGATTTACAAGAAGTTGCTAAGGATGTAGATAACCATGAAGTAGACTTTCAAGGGAAGATTTGGAGTAGGAATGCCCAAGGTAAACCCATATATCACTTTAGTGCCAACGTTAAACTCCTACGAGATATTCCCCCCGCACCTACCTACGAAAAATTAAACCTAAATCCAGATAATATTATTACCACAACAGGCAAAGACTTCTATCAACAAGGAGTATCTTCCCTATTTCATGGTCCTGCATTCCAGCAAGTAAAAAGAGTTATCAATATTAGTCCAGAAACAATTACCACCGAATGCTTTTGGCAAGAAATTAGCAAACAACAACAAGGACAATTCCCTGCCTATTGGGTAAACGGATTCACCACCGACTTAAGCACCCACGGCTTATGGTTATGGTTATCCCATTTTCATCAAGAAATTTGTCTTCCCGGACAATTATCTCGATACGAACAGTTTGCTAAAACACCCTATAATGCCCCCTTTTATGTATCTTGTGAAGTCACCAGTAAAACTACAACTAGTGTAGCTGCCGACTTTTACATTCATGACGCACAAGGAAAATTATACTCCCAACTTCTAGGAGCAAAAGGTATTATCTTCCCCGCCAAACTCATGGAAGGGAAATAGGAGGGAAGGAGGGAAGGAGGGAAGGAGGGAAGGAGGGAAGGAGTGAATAAAACAAATAAATAATATTTCTCCCTTGTCTCCCCATCTCCCAATCCCCCAATCTCCCCATCTCCCAATCTCCCCATCTCTCAATCCCCCAATCTCCCCATCTCCCACACCCCCCATCTCCCCATCTCCCCATCTCCCCCATCTCTTCCTCTGCGCCTCTGCGCCTCTGCGTGAGATAAATTCATATAATTATTCTGTCCGGAGAAAAATAGTGGAAAAAATAGCAATTATCGGATTCTCCTGCCTATTTCCTGATGCCAACAACCCCCAAGAATTTTGGCAAAACCTCATCAACCAAAAAGATTCCACATCCTCCATTACCATCGAAGAAACCGGCATAGATCCCAACATATTCTACAACCCTACCAAAGGAACAGCCGATAAAATCTACTCCCTCAAAGGAGGATTTATCCGCAACTTCCAATTCGATGCCAACGGATATAACCTCCCCCCATCATTCCTCGAACAATTAGACAATACCTTTAAATGGTCCCTTTACACCGCCAAACAAGCCTTACAACATAGCGGTTATTTAGAACAACCAAACACCCTGAAAAAAACCGGAGTAATTTTAGGTACCCTCTCCCTGCCCACCAAATCCTCAAATCAATTATTTGCCCCCCTTTACCAACGCTTCCTTACCCCCGCAATTCAAGAATTACTACAACAAAAAGACTTTGACTTAACTCAATTATCCCCATCTTCCCCAACATCTCTTCACAACGCCATGATATCCGGCTTACCCACGGCTATCATTGCTCAAGCCTTATCCCTATCGAATATCCATTTTTGCATTGATGCCGCCTGCTCCTCACCCCAATATGCAGCAAGACTAGCATCCCATTACCTATGGACGCACAAAGCTGATTTAATGTTAGCTGGTGGTATTAGCTGTGCCGATCCTTTATTCTTGCGGATGCTGTTTTCTGGTATCCAAGGCTATCCCGAAGATAATGATATTAGCCGCCCCTTAGATAAAACATCCAGGGGAATGCTCACCGCCGAAGGTACGGGGATGGTAGTACTAAAAAGATATAGCGATGCAGTGCGAGATGGCGATCGCATTTATGCTACTATCTGTGGTAATGGGCTATCTAATGATGGTAAAGGCAAACATTTACTCAGTCCTAATACTAAGGGGCAAACCCTAGCTTTTCAACGAGCTTATGAGGAGGCTGGTATTAATCCCCGTGATATTGATTATATGGAGTGCCACGCTACAGGTACTCTATTGGGAGATACCACGGAGTTTAATTCCATAGAAACCTTTTTCGGACAGCATCAAGCTACTCCCTTAGTAGGTTCGGTAAAATCCAATGTGGGGCATTTATTAACCTCTGCGGGGGCGGTGAGTTTAATTAAGGTGTTGTTGAGTATGAATGAGGGTGTCATCCCGGCAACTATTAATGTGACTCAACCCCAAGGGGATAGTAATCATGTAATTTCTCCGCAAAATATTGTCACCAGTAATACTAATTGGGCAGATAAGCCTGTAAAGCATGCCGCCATTAGTGCTTTTGGTTTGGGTGGTACTAATGCCCATATGATTTTAGAACAGGGCAATACCAATGAATCAGTAACTCCTGCAGCACCTATTCAACCTGCCAAGGTAGCAATTGTGGGTATGGATGCCTTGTTTGGGGAATGTGATGGTTTAGATGCCTTTGAGCGTAGTATATATGAAGGAAAGCAGCATTTTATCCCCCTACCTCCCCAAAGATGGCATGGGATAGAAAACCAAACTGAGCTATTACAAAAGTATGGGTTGAAGGATGGGAGGGCACCCCAAGGAGCTTATATTGCGGAATTTGATATTGATACGGTTTCCAGTAAGATTCCTCCCAATGAATTAGATAAGCTCAACCAACAGCAACTATTAATGTTGAAGGTTGCCGAAAGAGCTTTACAAGATGCTGACATTCAACCTGGTGGGAATGTGGCGGTGGTAATTGCGGCGGAAACTGAGTTTTCTGTGCATCAATTACAGCAAAGATGGAATAGTAATTGGCAAGTTAAAGAGGGTTTAACTGCTGGAGAAATTACCTTGCCGGAAGATAAGGTAAATGAATTAGAAAACATTGTTAAAGATGGTATCCATCACCCCGTTGCTACTAGCGAGTATGTGAGTTACATCGCCAATATTATGGCGAGTCGTATTTCCTCCCTGTGGGATTTTACTGCCCCAGTATTTACTATGACGGCGGGAGAGAATTCTACTTTCAAGGTGTTGGAAGTGGCGCAACACTTACTTACCACCGGAGAAGCTGATGCTGTATTGGTGGGTGCGGTGGATTTAGCTGGTGGTATGGAAAATGTTTTAATACGCAACCAGTTTGCTAATATCAACGAAGGGGTAAATACCTTAAGTTATGACCAAAAAGCTGATGGCTGGATGGTGGGAGAAGGTGCGGGGGCGGTGGTGTTAAAACGCCATGACACCGCTAAACAAAATCAAGATAGGATTTATGCTGCTATAGATGCCATTAGCTTTACCCAACAAGGAGTAAGTGGGAAAGATAATCTGGGAGAAGCAGATGCAGGTTTTGTCAACCAAGTTAGTCAACAAGCCTTATTAAATGCAGGGGTAAAAACCACAGATATCAACTACCTAGAAGTGGTGGGTAGTGGCATTCCCCAAACAGATGAAGCGGAAATTACTGGTTTAATTCAAGCTTATGCCAACGGCAGCAATAATTTAACCTGTGCCATTGGTAGTGTGAAAGCAAATATTGGACATACCTATGTTGCTTCTGGGATGGCTAGCTTAATTAAAACCGCCCTCTGCCTACATTACCGATATATCCCGGCAACCCCCAAATGGACAGGAGTCAAAAACCAAGAACAATGGCATGGTAGTCCCTTTTATGTTGCCACAGAATCTACACCTTGGTTCCTAGAAAAACAAGCAACTAAGAGAATGGCAGCTATCAATGGTATGGGTATTGATGGTAGCTATGCTCATGTGATTTTATCAGAGTTCGGAGTAGGGGCGGGGTTTCCCTGCCCGGAGGGAAGGAGTGAAGGCAATAAGTTTTTACGGCAGACTCCTTTTTATCTGTTTCCTATTGTTGGTAACACTACGGCAGATTTATTTACCCAGGTAGATGCCTTAGAAACTACTATTAACAACGGTACTTCCCTCGCCAATGCTGCCAACCAAGCCCTAACCAAATACCAACAATCTTCCCTTAGCAAATACGGCGTTGCCCAATATGATGAAGTAATAAACCACAAAGACGCAAAGGACACAAAGGAAGGATTTTCTGATAGAGAGAGAAAAGAAAATCATTCCGCAAATATGCAACGCTGCCAATACACCCTCGTCATCCTTGCCCATAACCAGAAAGAATTAACCAGAGAAATCACCTCAGCCCACAAAGGCATAGAAACAGCCCTCCAAACCGGCAAAGATTGGCATACTCCCCTTGGTAGCTACTTCACCGCCAACCCCTTAGGTAAAACCGGAGAAATCGCCTACGTCTACCCCGCCGCCATCAACTCCTACCTCGGTATTGCTCGCAACCTCTTCCGCCTCTTCCCCAAAATCCATGATGATGTTGCCATCACCAACCTGCAAGACTTAGTAGCAGACATCTCCCAAAAAGTCTTCCCCCGCAGCTTAAACAAACTCTCCTCCCGACAACTAGAAAACCTCGAAAAACAATTCCTAGATGATTCCTTAGCAATCTTCGACGTAGATATGCTATTTACCAGATTCATCACCCAAATTATTCGAGACGACTTCCAAATCAAACCCAAATTTGCCTTTGGTTACAGCCTAGGGGAAACCAGCATGATGTCTGCCATGGGAGTATGGGATAACTTTACCCAAGGCATTCTCTCCCTCCACCAATCCCCCCTCTTTGCCAATAGACTAGCTGGAGAGAAACAAGCAGTACGTCAATTTTGGCACATACCCCCCAACCCTACACCAGACCATAATATCTGGGCAAACTACGTCCTCGTCGCCACCCCATCCTACGTCCAAGAAGCCATCAAAAACGAGCCTAAAGTCTTCCTCACCCAAATCAACACCCCCGAAGAAGTAGTCATAGCAGGAGATCCCAAAGCTTGCGATCGCGTGATTCAAATCATTGGCTGTAACGCCTTTCGCGCCCCCTTCGATCACGTCATCCATTGCCCAGCTATGCAATCTGAATTCGGTGAAATTGCTAGGGTCAACACCCTAAAAATGCAGCATAAACTACCGAACACCATACTGTACTCCGCCGCCGCATATACCCCCATACAACAAGAAAGTGGTGCGATTGCTCATAGCATAGCTACGGGATTATGTCAACAGCTAGATTTCCCTCGTCTAGTTAATAAATTGTACGCTGATGGAGCCAGAATCTTCATTGAAACTGGAGCAGGCAACGTTTGTTCTCGTTGGATAGACAAAAACCTAAGCCAACATCCCCACCTTACCGTATCCCTCAATCGTAGAGGATTAGATGACCATGCAGGATTAATCAAAGCCCTCGCCAAACTAATTAGTCATCAAGTTGAAGTAGACTTATCACCCCTAATTTCCAGCGAACCACAAACAACCAAAAAAGCAAAACTCACCCAGAAAAAAGTAATTTTAGGTGGTGAAAGCATTATTGACAAAATTGTCACAGAAGAGAACAAAAAACTTTTCCACAATATAGCTAAGAAAGCCCCCCATCTCCCCAAAACTAAACCAATATCTCAAAAAATAGAAACAGAAAAAGTAATTTCACTTCTGGATACCAGCAATCAAATCAAAAATACTGCAACTCATAACCCCCCTAGCCCAACAATAAAAACACCTCCCCAATCAAAACCACAGCCAAAAACTCCCCCCATGCCAAACACCATCACCACTACCTTAAAACCCCATTATCAACAACTACATAAAAACAACACCATCCTCCACCAAACCCATAACACCTTCCTCCAATCACGCCAAGAATTCAGTCAACAAATGAGCCAAATCATCCAACTACAAATAGCCTGCGCCGAAAACCTCTTAGAAGAAGTAAAAAGTAAAAAGTAAAAAGTAAAAAGAAAGAAGACTGGATTTATCTATACTCAAGCGGGGTTTAAAACCCCATCCCCTACGGGTTGTTTGTTTTGTGTTGGGGTTTAAATCCCCATTACAAAACGTAATTACGAATTACGAATTACGAATTACGAATTGTTTAATTTCCATCACTCCTTCACTCCTTCCCTCCTCTTCTTTGCGCCTTTGCGTCTTTGCGTGAGACAAAAAAACCAACCCACAAGGAACCCCACCGTGAAAAATGCCTTACTAAACCTACCCTCATCCCATTCCACCTATCAAACCTGGAAAGGCTCCCTAGAAACCATCGCCTTCACCCCCGAAGCCATCAAACAAACCCTACTCACCCTCAACAAACCCTGCTACATAGTCAGAGTAAACAATAAAATCGGAGTCACCAACGAAGGTTACATCTCCCCCCTAGAAAACGGCAACACCCCCCAAATAGAACTACTAATCGCCACCCCACCCATCTCCCTCCAACAACTGGGCGATCGCAATTTTCTTGCCTTTCATGGTGTAAAATATGCTTATACTACCGGAGCTATGGCTAGTGCCATCGCCTCCGAAGAAATGGTAATTGCCCTAGGAAAACAAAACATCCTCGCCTCCTTTGGTGCCGGAGGATTACCACCCCAACGCCTGGAAGCAGCAATTAACCGCATCCAACAAGCATTACCCCAGGGTCCCTACGCCTTCAACTTAATCCATAGCCCCAACGAGCCAGCCCTAGAACGGGGTGCAGTGGACTTATACCTCAAATATGGGGTAAAAACCATTGAAGCCTCTGCCTTCCTCGATATTACCCCCAATATAGTTTACTATCGAGCCGCAGGACTCACCACCAACCCAGCCAATCAAATCCAAATCAACCACAAAATCATTGCCAAAATTTCTCGGCGAGAGGTTGCTACCAAGTTTATGCAACCAGCACCAGAGAAAATCCTCAAGGACTTAGTTACCCAGGGACTCATCACAGAATTACAAGCCAACCTAGCCGCCAAAGTCCCCCTCGCTGACGATATTACCGTGGAAGCAGATTCCGGCGGACATACCGACAATCGTCCCTTGGTATGTCTCCTCCCTTCCATGATTGCCTTGAGGGATGAAATCCAAACCAAATACAATTACACCCAACCCATTCGCGTGGGAGTTGCTGGAGGTATTGCCACCCCGGAATCTACCCTGGCTGCCTTTATGATGGGTGCAGCTTACGTAGTGACTGGCTCCATTAACCAATCCTGCGTAGAATCTGGAGCCAGTGAACATACCAAGAAGTTATTAGCCCAAGCCGAAATGGCTGATGTCATGATGGCACCAGCGGCGGATATGTTTGAAATGGGGGTAAAATTGCAAGTCCTCAAGCGGGGGACAATGTTTGCTCTCCGCGCCCAGAAGTTATATGAAATCTACCGCAACTATAATTCCATTGACGAGATTCCAGAAGGGGAAAGATTGAAGTTAGAAAAACAAATCTTTCGTCAACCCCTCAGTGAAGTTTGGCAAGCAACAACAGAATACTTATCACAAAAAAATCCCGCCAAACTAGAGAAAGCACTGAATAACCCCAAGCTGAAAATGGCATTGATATTCCGCTGGTATCTAGGCTTATCCTCCCGGTGGTCAAATACTGGAGAGAAGGGCAGGGAAGTCGATTACCAAATTTGGTGTGGTCCAGCTATGGGTGGTTTTAATGATTGGGCGCGTGGTTCTTACCTAGCCGTACCAGAAAACCGCCATGTAGTTGATGTTGCCAACCACATGATGACAGGAGCCGCATTTTTATACCGGATACAAAGTTTAAAAATGCAAGGATTACAAATTGCCGATGAATACAGCCACTATTACCCAGTTCGTTCTACATTGGAGGTGTAAAGATGATGGCTGCAAAACAAACTTATACCCAATCAGAAATTCAAGCCTGGTTGTGTTCTCACTTAGCATCAGCACTGCAAGTAGAAGCATCAGAAATTGATATTCAACAGCCTTTAGAAGAGTATGGTTTAGACTCTACCCAGGCAATGTCAATTGTGACAAAAACCGAGAAAATGCTGGGTTTTGAAGTATCTCCTACCCTACTCTGGCATTATCCCAATGTAGAAATGCTGTCCCAACGATTAGCAGAGGAATCGGCAGAAATTGGGGGAGAAATTACAGATACAACAGTTACTAATCAACCTAACATCATCAAACCTGCAACCCTAGATTTAAGTGCAGAAATTGTTCTCGATCCTGCCATTCGTCCCCCTACCCCATCTTCTCGCTTTGCAGGACAATTAGATAATATCTTCTTAACAGGGGGAACAGGTTTTCTAGGAGCCTTTATTATCCACGAACTCCTCCAACAAACCAATGCAGATATTTACTGCTTAGTACGTGCCGATGACACCAACGCCGGCAAGCAAAAATTACAACGAAACTTAGAATCCTACGCACTGTGGGATGAAGAATTAAGTCCCAGAATTATACCCGTTCTAGGAGATTTATCCCTACCGCATCTAGGTATTAGCACAGAAGGCTTCGAGATGTTGGCAGCAAATGTTGACAGCATTTATCACAGTGCAGCCATGCTCAACTATGTTTATCCATACCCCGCACTCAAAGCACCCAACGTACTGGGAACCCAAGAAGTGCTACGCATGGCAAGCCTATTCAAACTCAAACCCGTACATTACATTTCTAGCGTCGCCGTATTTGAATCATCCGCCTACGCCGGCAAACTTGTCAAAGAAGACGACGACTTCCAACATTGGCAAGGAATATTTCTTGGTTACTCCCAAACCAAATGGGTAGCAGAAAAATTAGTCAAATTAGCGAGCGATCGCGGAATACCTGTTACTATACATAGACCACCTTTAATCTCTGGGGATAGTAGAACTGGTGCCTGCAACACCGATGATTTCATTAATTTAGTCATCAAAGGCTGTATCCAAATGGGGTGTTTCCCAGACGTAGACTATATGTTGGATGCATCCCCTGTAGATTATGTCAGTAAAGCCATTGTCTATCTATCCAGACAGTCAGAATCCATTGGTAAAGCCTTCCACCTCCAGCATCCCCAGCCAGAACCCCTCAGCCATTTGGTAAATTGGATAGGTTCTGTAGGTTTCCCTGTGGAAATGGTTCCCTACGAGGAATGGCAAGCTAGACTAATCAATAACCTATCCTCTGCTGACAATCCTTTGTATACCCTACGTCCTTTCCTCCTAGAAAAATGGTCTGACGAGCAAATTACCATCCCTGATTTATATTTGCAATCCAGAAGACCAAAAATTAGTTGTGAAGAGACATTAAACGCCCTTGCCGGTAGTGGAATTGTCTGTCCTCCCCTGGATTCTCAGTTGTTAATGACTTATTCTGCATTCTTGATGCAAAATGGTTTCCTGAGTACAGTTTAATTTTTTCTAGTGCTTCTATAGGGTAAAAGTAAAAGGCATGACTATTATGAGAATGTTGCTAAAGAGGAATCCTACAGCATTGTAAATTAATAAATTATTTTCTATTTAGCAACATCTCTATAGTTCTTTTTTTTCTAATACTCTGAGGATTATATGAAATCCGGTTAATTAGTTAATCATTTGTCATTGTGAGATTAACATAGGCATAAAGTGGTTTGCCAAATGCTAGTTAAAGACAGTAATAACAAGGCTTCTGAGCGTACTTCATTTCTTTGCAATGACAAATGATCAAATGGATTTGATATTACAACTAATACTTGTATTGCATATCTATGGACATCGTGAAATACAAGCAGCATATTCAACGCTGTTAACATTTATAGAACAATGTGAACGGCATAGTTTTGATTGATACATATATTCATGACGACGCAATGTTCGATTTCTCTTTTGAATAAGTCTTCTTTTGTAATTTTCATTCCAGATTATAAAATTACATCGTTGATATATATCAGGTCTTTTCTCGACAATTGCTCTAGCTCGAGGATATCCAGCACGATAACTATTGAGGAGACTGGAACACTACTGCAAATTATTCTGTGCCGAGGCAGGAACTGTATATGAAAATAATGCAAAAAAAGGTACAGAAAACGTGGCTAGTAATAACCTTTTCATCACTTTGCTCCCTGATGCTTAAAAAGTAAAAAGGTAGATGCCAAAAAATATTTCAGATAGTAACGGTGTGTTATCACAACCAAACTAGATTTTACCAAATATAGTTTGTATGTTTTATTTACATAAACCACCACCTGAAGCCATTGATAATTAATTTATGATATGGTAACTTAGCCCAAAAATTTAATCTTTTCTTTACAAGTATACTCTAATAATGGAATATTTTTTAATAATTCAACGAGAGTTAGATGAGTTGAAAAAAGCTCAGTAAAAAAAGCTTTTAACTGCTAACAACGGATTCCTAACACCTAACTCAGGTTAATTTACTCTTCTTCAATTGATTCTGGATGAGAAACTAGATATATTTCAATATTGATAAGACTAAAATTATTTTCATTCCGGTAAAAGACAAGACATATTAAGTTGCATTTATTATTTTAATGCAGCTTTTTTTGTTTATTGACAAGTTAAAAAATTGTCAACAATAAAGCTAAAACTATTGCCTGTTGCCTGTTGCCTGTTGCCTGTTGCCTACCCCCACCAAGAGACTTTTTGCTGCAAGCCCTAAATATTGTAGTGCGGGCATCTTGCCCGCGTCAGATACCAAGAACTTATCCCACTAATCCAAAAATGCCTATTTTTTCAATTCAGATGTACTGGAAAATCTTGATTTTTCGTTTTTGATTTGTGAGCAAATGAAGATTTGTACCACAAATCATATTAGTGGGATAGATTCAAGGGAGCAAGATGCTCCCACTACACAATATTTTTCAAAAATTGGGATGCTCCCGGCGAGTAATGCCCACCCTACTGTCAACCGTCAACTGTCAACCGTCAACTGTGAATACTGCCAATATTTAAGTTCCCAACCAAAACCATTAATTGCCACCGCAGCAGCAAAATTATCCCCTGGTTTAATCTCCACTAAATTCCAATCAGGGATATTCTGCAACTGTGCCGAATCCCTAGGACTAAGAGTAATTTCAATTTCTCGTAACTTAGACAAACCTACACCCGTTGCTTTTAAATAAGCCTCCTTACAAGTCCAATAACGAAAGAATATTTCTTTCTTTTGTTGGGGAGGTAAAGATTGAATCAAATCATATTCAGAAGGTGCAAAAAACTGTTTAGCCAGGGACAATAAATCAGACATAGGGCGAATATATTCTAAGTCTACACCCAAAGGGCAATCGCAGCTCACCGCACATAACCCCAAACCCTGGGAATGGGACAAATTAAAACAGGGTCGATTTTCACCATGAGCCTCTGCTAACACTGGTTTTCCTAGGGGTTCATATTCAAACTGAACCTGACTAGGTTCAATACCCAAATAATTAGCTAATATGCTTCGCAAAATACCCCTACCAGCAATAAAACGATGCCGGTGTAATTTCTGATAAAATCTATCTGCACGGGTGATTTCATCATCACAGAGGGTTTGACGTAACTCTTCAAGTCGTGATTCTGGTAAATCAAGGTCAATTCGCCAAACATGAACATCATCCGGTAATAATGTCAAATCTGTCGGTACAGGTATCCACATAGGATTAATAACAGTCATGGAATTGGCAAGTTTTAAGTTAGCTAAAATCTTGATTTTGGGTGTCCGGATTTAAGAGGACATTTGGCAAAGCCAGGGTAAATGGCTCCTATTACATGTATCTACTCCTAATCGTCTTCACCAAAATACTTTAGGGCAATTTGCTGCGCTTGTAAGAAAACTGATGAGAGCGATGGATGATTTTCAGCTTTTACTGGTAGCAGTGCGAATAACAGTAGAACTATTTCCCATCAAAACAATCAATTGTTCACCAATAGCATTTGTTTTACTGCTGTTGTTGGAAATATTGCAAAAGCAACGTAGATTTTGGAGGAGTTAAAAACTTATTATCCAAGTAAAAGCTGTTTTTTAGTCTTACGGTTATTATATAACTTTATGGGTTTTTACTCGTAGTCTATTTGTCAATAATTTTAAATTATATTGAGACTAAATACCTGCACAATTAAGATAAAAAATCGAGACCAAAAAATAGACTGGATACAAGTCCCTCAATTCATCGATGGGGTAATAATTCTAAATTCCCCTTGACAGTTGATTTATTAATGCGATCGCTGTTAAGTTAAGCTTTAATTGTGCCCCTCATTTCTCGTTCCTTACCTCTGGCAAGAAATACAGTGATTGATACGGGTGAACGAAATTTTGAGTGGGATTTCTAGCTAAATATCCACAAAATCACTCCCCACACCTCCCACACTCCCCACACTCCCCACACTCCCCATCTCCCCATCTCCCCCCACTCCTCCACTCCCCCACTCCCCCACTCCCCCACTCCCCCACTCCCCCACTCCCAAGAGGGTGTAGCAAAAGAATAAATGCCCATACCCCCTTCATTAAATCCCCCACCAATTATCCTTCTGACTTTGTTAAAGAAAAGTTGCCCAACTGAGATAAAATAGATACCCTGTTGTTAAACATACAACAATTGGGGTAAAAGAATAATAATCATGAAGCAGGAACTCAAAACTAAAAGTTATTTTCTGGGGATAAGTTTGTTTGGTTTAGCCTGTACTAGCACATTATTCCTAACGCAATTGTCTATTATTTCCGGTTTAATGGCAGCATCTCCCAGGGCGAGATTAGATGATTGGCGATTTTATCTAGAAACATCACAATTGGAATTTACCCTTTCAGGAGTAACCCAACCCCAACATTTTTATTTACGCCAACCACCCCGCCTAGTTATAGACTTACCTAATACGCAATTAGGAAATATTACGACTCAACAAAGTTTTTCTGGTGCAATTAAAAGTATCCGTATTTCACAATTCAATGCAGATGATACTCGCATTGTTCTAGATTTATTACCCGGAACATTTCTAGATACTAATCAAGTACAACTACAATCCTTTTCTTGGCAAAATCAGAACCGTTGGGTATTAAGTCCTATAAATAATTTAGCACCTGGGAACTTTAATAATAATCAACAAGGTCGTTTATTCCCCCAATTACCGGGCAATAATAACATTCCTGGGAACTTTAATAATAATCAACAAGGTCGTTTATTCCCTCAATTACCAGGCAACAATAACATTCCCAACACTTATCCAACTACAAGAAACTTACCTATCCAACCTCAGGTGAGCGTACCACCTCTAAATAGTAATGATAGGTATCAACCATTTAATTCTAATCTTCCTCCAGCTACATTTAACAATCAATCAGGTTTTGTCACAAAAAACGCACCTTTACCACAATCAAATTTTCCCGTACCTAACCTGCCTAATTACCAACAGAATAATCCCAATCTTCGGGTACTTCCTTACGGTCAACCCATACCCCAAATGGCTCAGTAAATGCTAGTAAATATCAAGAAAAACTAATTAGGGTCTGCTGAATAACTATAAAACATTGATTTATCAATGCTTTGAGGATATTTTTTGAGGAATAAGTGCAAGGGAATTAGGATTAACGGTTTAAAATTCTTGCATCTCTAATTTTTGATAGTAAAAAGAATAGAAAAAAATAGGCACCTAACTATTGCCTATTGCCTATTGCCTATTCCCTACCCCCACCAAAAGAC
>JASJCJ010000206.1 GCA_030066045.1 Calothrix sp. MO_167.B12 | reverse complement strand
TATTCAAAATATCATCAAAAATTACAGATGCAAGAATTTTAAACATAAAATCCTAATTCCCTTGCACTTAATTCCCCAAAAAATAGCCCTTATGCATTGATAAATCAATGTTTGATAGTTATTCAGCAGACCCTACATAAAGTGGACAGGATGCCCGCACTACAATAACCAGGTTTTTTACTTTATACAATTTAGCTGGGCATTAACTTACCTTCTTTAGAAAATAGGGAATGAAGGAGTGTAGATGCAACAACGGTTTCGGTGCAGTGCAGGAGCGAGGGAGGAAATTTCGAGAAAAATATTTTATAATTTTCTCTGAAAACAAGTTAGTGTGATACGTAACAATGCTTAATAAAAAAGCTAAACAACCAATAAAAATTAACCAACTTCAAGACTTGTCATATTTGGAGTTGTTAAGTGATGAGCAGACTTACTGTGTCGAAGGTGGGGAGTATACCATATTGCCGTATCCCGACCCTTTTTCTGGACATGACAGATTTTTTGGGGGAGGACCTTGTATTGGAGAAATCCCCCCTGAATATAAGAATAAGTCATGGTCTGGGGAGAACATTGAAGAGGTATTTAGAAAGATAAGTAAATATGTAATGTGCCCACCGAGTAGTTCGGGGAGTTTAGGCCATTCACTTGGTCTATAGTTCAATTGCGAAAATAATTTGACCAATGACCAAAGGCTTCTGTCTCCTGCCTGACGAAAGCAGAAGCCTTATTTCGGCGATCCTTGTGGGATAACTTATTTCCTAGGTTTTCCTAGCTCCTCATTTCAGCATAAGCCTCGTACACTCCCTTGACGTTATACCAATTAAGAAAAATACGAGCAATTTCTAACGCCAACTGGGGTTTTCCTAAATCAATCAACCATTGCAATAAAGGAGCCATTGTCCGTTCATTTAACAATCCATTCAGAGAGAGAATCCCCCATAATAAACGGTGTAACCAAGTCATTTGAATCATCATTCTCACTTCCCATGTCGGGTGCTTTTGATAAAACAACACCCCCATACGTCCCCGTTGAATTTCTTTATCAATTAAACTCGGCACTTCCTTTAAACTAAAAGCTGGATGCCAGTGATAACCAACTGCGGTGGGACATTTAATCAGTTGTAAACCCAATTTTTTCAGCCGCACACCTAGTTCTAAATCTTCCCAACCATATAATTGAAAACTGGCATCAAACAAACCAGCTTCCTCTAACCAATGCTTTGCAATAGCAACATTACCAGTGGCAAAAAAAGCGGCAGAAAAATCTGTAATTTTATATGGTTCGGCAGTAGGATTACGGAAATTACAAGTATTAATTACAGCACCATAAGTAAAGAAGCGATCGCCACCTAATTTTTTCTCACCCTCCAGCAATGCATTTGCATGAGCTTGGAGGAAATTTTCGGTAACAACTAAATCACTATCAATAAAAATAATTGTGTCACCATTAGCTTGCTCTACCCCTAAATTTCTCGCTGCTGCTGGTCCTTGATGCTCTTGCTGAAAAACCCGTACATGAGGCAATTCTGCTTTGTGGTCCTCCAACCATTGTAAAGTGCGATCGCTAGAACCATCGTCCACTAAGACAATCTCATAATCCCTAACCACACTAGAATCACTCAACCTCTGGACTTCTAAAGCTTTAAGACATTTTTCTAAAATTGGTTGGCGATTGTAAGTTGGAATTACAACACTCAAAAACACAGTTATCCCCACAAAAGTTATTACCCATCTCCAGCATAAGACAACTGTGACCTTTCTACTGTTCCTAACCTGAAAATGGTTGTTAGTTGTTAGTTGTTAGTTGTTAGTTGACAGCTAGCTTACCTGTGGGAGCCGCACTTGAGATATATTTTCATGGGCAGGTTGTGAGATTTTCTCGTGTAGACGCGCGAAGCGTGGCTTCTCGCAGAGTGGGGCTAACTTGAAAATAGGGAGTTCGGAGTTCGGAGTTAAGGAGTAGGGGCGGGGTTTCCCCGCCCAGAGTAAGGGAATTATTTTCATGCTTGGTTGTGGAATTTTCCCGTGGGGGGCTAGCTTGAAAATAGTTTTTCATGAGCAGATTGTGGAATTTCCCTTGGGGGACTGACGTGAAAACGCAGAGTCAGGAGTAGGGGCGCATTGCGTGCGCCCTTGAGATGTTGGGAGTAGCTAAAAATTGAAAAATATACTGCAACAGTATATATACAGACCCTACAAAAATATCAATCAGTATAATTACAGAAGAGAAAATACTGATATTAATTAGATAATATCAATTCGTCGTTTTGCAGCATTTAGAAATTACCAATGGGTCACGCCAAAAAGGTTGTCTTAGCATATTCTGGTGGAGTAGATACTTCAGTGTGCATTCCCTACCTCAAAAACGAATGGGGAGTAGAAGAGGTAATTACCTTAGCAGCAGATTTAGGTCAGGGAGACGAATTAGAGCCAATCAGGGAAAAGGCACTGAAATCAGGAGCCAGTGAATCCCTAGTGGTGGATGTGAGAGATAGTTTCATCAAAGAATATGCTTTCCCGGCAATTCAGGCAAATGCCCTTTACGAGCAACGCTATCCCCTAGGAACATCCCTTGCTCGTCCTTTAATTGCTAAAATTCTAGTAGAAACAGCAAGCAAATATGGTGCTGATGCGATCGCTCATGGTTGTACTGGCAAGGGTAATGACCAAGTCCGTTTTGATGTTTCCGTTGGAGCACTCAATCCTCACCTGAAAATACTAGCACCAGCAAGGGAATGGGGCATGAGCAGGGAAGAAACCATTGCCTATGGTGAGCGCTTTGGTATCCCTTCTCCAGTGAAAAAATCTTCCCCTTACAGTATTGACAAAAACTTACTCGGTCGTAGTATTGAAGCCGGTATTCTAGAAGATCCAACGGTGGAACCACCAGAGGAAATTTATGAAATGACAAAAGCGATCGCTAATACCCCCAATGAGCCAGAATATATTGATATAGGTTTCACCAAGGGCATTCCTACCACGCTCAATGGTAAAGCAACTAACCCAGTGGAACTAATTGAACAATTAAATCAAATAGCCGGCAATCATGGTGTTGGGCGGATTGACATGATTGAAAACCGCTTGGTAGGTATTAAATCTCGGGAAATATACGAATCTCCGGCAATGATAGTGTTAATTCAAGCACACCGTGATTTAGAAAGCTTGACTTTAACAGCAGATGTTACTCAGTACAAGCGGGGAATTGAGCAAACATACACCCAAATAGTTTACAACGGCTTATGGTATAGTCCCCTCAAATCTGCCGTTGATGCCTTTATTCAGGAGACACAGGAGCGAGTATCAGGAAATGTAAAGGTGAAACTGTTTAAGGGTAACGCTACTATTGTTAGTCGTGATTCCCAAAATTCTCTTTACACTCCTGACTTAGCAACCTACGGTTCAGGCGACAAATTTGACCATAAAGCCGCTGAAGGTTTTGTTTACGTTTGGGGCTTACCCACTCGTATTTGGGCACGACACTAAGGGGGGTGATGGGGTGATGGGGTGATAGGGTGATGGGGTGATGGGGTGATGGGGTGATGAGAAAAAATTTGTCCCCACACTCTCCACACTCCTCACACTCCCCACATCCCCTCACTCCTCACTCCCTACTTCCTTAACCTGGCGGGATTCTAACCATAGGGGTATAAATATCAAAGCTAGGAGAATCAATAAAGCCAGAAGGGCAAACTGGCTTACCCAAGTAACTAATTGTTCCAGGGAGATAATTCTGCCAGCAAAGAAAGCCAATGTCACCATCACACTAGCCCAAGCCATAGCTCCTGCGAAGTTATATATCATAAATCTCACAAAAGACATTTCTGCTATGCCTGCTAATGGTGAAGCAAAAATTCTCAGTAAAGCAAAAAAACGACCAAAAAATACTGTTTTAGCAGCATTTTCACTAAACTGCTCTTTTATATTAATGATTCTAGCTTCTGAAATTCTCACAATCTTTGCTAGTTTTACCAACAAAGACCAACCACCAATCCTGCCAATCCAGTAACCACAAGTGCCACCAATTACTGCACCCGCAGTGGCATCACTGAGTACAAGCCAGTAACTGAGTTCATTGCTACCAGCAAGAAACCCACCCACTAGGGTTACAGTTTCACCAGGAAGAGGGATACCTAAATTCTCGAATAAAATTCCCAAAAAAATCGCCCAGTAGCCGTATTCATGGGCAATATCCTGGATATTTTCTAACGATACTAACTCTAGAGACATCCACCACCGCAGCCTTTACAAATGTTTATCTTTGTCATCTATCTTGGCTTGTCTTCAGGTGTGGTGTCAATCAAACTGACATCTGATCCTAACAATAACTAATATCTAATACTAAGTATAAATCTTTTCGATGCAATGCTCAAGAGTGAAGTATCACATCCGTGGACTTACTGAGTAAAATTTTGGTGATTTTATCAAAATTTTATAAAAGTTCCGGTCAATTATAAAAGTTTTGTAAAAAGTAAAATCGCTACCATTTTTATGTAAATGTTATGCATAGCATATATTGTATGCAAGATTTAGATACTTTATACGACATGAGTACTGAATATCTTTGTCTCAATTGCATATCAGTAATAACCAAATAATTTGGTTAAGATATTGATTTTGCATTGGCGATCGCTATTAGTACTGATGTCAATTTTGTTTTTGTGGCAAGTGTTTCAATTACTCGGTTAAATATATGACCCTAACACAAGAAGTTCAAGTAATTCTATTCAAGCCAGAAGGATATATTGATTTAGAGCGTGGCATAACTTTGAGTAACAAAATGGCAGAAATTGTGCCTCAGCCGAACCAACTCTGGATAATTGATTTGCTAGGGGTCGAATTTATGGACAGCTCTGGTTTAATCTCTTTAGCTCAAGGATTAAAAATTGCTCATAAAATAGGGTGTCGTTTAATGATGTGTAATTTGCAAGCACCTGTACGCTTGATTTTGGAACTGACACAATTAGATTCAATGTTTGAAATTTTTCAAACCTACGAAGATATACTGATGACAATTGACCACAAAACTATGGTTTTTGCCAACTAATTAAATAATATACTTTATTGCCTGGTTGTTAGGAAACTGAGCAGTCACTTTACCTTTTTCAACAAGAAGGCTCACATCTGACCCGTTCGCGGAGCGTGCCGAAGGCATAGGACAGTGTGAGATGAATTGTTGGGTGATGACGAGTTGACCCATCACCAATTTAATCCGTAGGATTAACAGGGCAGGGGTCGATGAGGAATCGCCACTGTTTGGGGTCGGTAGTCGGTCAATCCAACTTTCTACTAGTTGCGTCATTGTTTTTCTTTGCATACATGATAATATGTAGATGGTTGATGACCCACCCGACTGCATGGAACACAAAGGCTAACTTCAAAGTAGTAAGACTTGCCGCAGCAACATCAGAGATCGGGGAAAACGTGAGTCCTGCTGGTCAGCCATTGCTGTAAATCCAAGACAAACGTACCGTAGAAAACTCTTAACTGCCTATGGAAGATGGGCACCTGCCTGGGTTCTCCCACCGAGGAGATAAAGGTCGCAAGACCAGAGACGCTGTATAAGACCAGATTAAACACGGGTTTAACGAGGCAACGGCGAATGAGACGGGAAGTCTACTGTGTACGCTCCCGCGTCACTGTAGGTACTTCACAGCCAGACAATCTACTCTTCTGGGTCCAAGCATTTAAATAAGGCTTACTGAAGAAGTCACGATTGTGGGGGGTAGGGAAAGCTGAACAGTTTTATCTCTATTTGTCCAATTTTTTAGACTCCAAAAAATTGAAGGTGTAGGGTTTTTCATCCTTATATCCCTATTGTCTTGCACTTTTTTTCGACAAAAATAACCGGAAAAGCTTAGAACAGAAGATTTTTAAAGTTATTCAGCATACCCTAATTAAAGAGTATCCATTGTTGCCAGTTTGTTAGGAAACTGAACATTAGCTGTGAGTTTAAGAATTAGGTACAGGAGAAATATTACTGTCAGATGGTAGGGGGGGAGAAAAATTGGGTAAATCAATACCACTATGGTTGCTAGTACGGGTTTTGAGTGCTAGACGGTAACTGACACTTTGTAATTCTGCTTGGAGTTGACGATTTTCTTGCTGTAGAGTGGCTACTTTTTCTCGCACGGGTGCCATGCGTTCTTCAAACTTATGGCGATAAATTTGTGGTAATTCTTGGACAACTTGTTCCAACATCCGACTGCGATCAGTTAATTCTTGAACTGTTTGTCTTAATTGATAAATTTCCGTATCCCGTGATGTAATCTGTTCCTGATAAAAAGTAACTTGTTGTTCTACTGCTTCTAACTGTTCTCGCAAAGCCTGAACCTCAGCCTGTTGGTTTGCAGATACCTGAGGTTGTGGTGCTAAATTATTATTTCCCTTTACGAGGCGAAAAAGTTCGCAGGATAATTGTTGCACTAATTGGTCACGCAGCTGCAATTCTTGTCGCAGTTGTGATACTTCTCCGGAGAGGGATTGAATTGTGGGATTATCAGTTTGGCTCACAATAACTACAGTTCCCGTAAATTTTTTTAACGCTTCGCCTGAATTTGGGCGACATTAATATTATTTTTTCAGTAATTACTTGTTAATTTAGCATTACTAGATAAATTCGGTAGGCATAGAAGAATAATTTACGTACTCCTGATATTAGCGTAGGGCGTGCTTTTATAGTCACCGACACCCTAGAAGGGTGCGGCTACCCCTAAATCCACCTGGGCAGACTAGAAAAAATTAAGGTTTTTAGGCTACCGAGGCAGACTTGGTTGGTATATTCACATCTTGCACCACATGATCCCATGCGAAAATTATCGTCTGTAACCCTTATTATTTCGTAACCCACCTAATGCCCACCTTCCGCTTATTGAGAAAGTGCAAGATATGTGTATAGGGATAATGGGGTTTGAGAACACGCCCTAGCTAAAGATGGGAGTATATATCAAACGGGAGTGGCAGTTTCAGTTTCTTCTGATTCCGTTGCTGCTTGTGGTTGCTCTTGTTTGATTGTGAGGTAACGAATTACTTCTTCACTCAAACGCATAGCACGTTCCATAGGAGCAATAACTTTGCCAGGACCAGTGTAATTCATCTGAATGTAGATACCGTCCCGATGCCTGTTGATTTCATAAGCAAGGCGACGTTTACCACGATTTTGGATTTCAATATCACTTGCACCAGATTCGCGAATCATATTTTCGTATTTAGCGATCGCAACTCCTACTTGTTCTTCTCCCAAATCTGGGCGCAGGATGTACATGGTTTCGTAAAAAACTGACATTTGGAATTAATGCTCCTTGTGGACAATTTGGCTGCTGATGTCAATTGGTAACTGAGCGTGTTATAAGATACCATCGGTTTCAACATCGAAAGCAGCAAGGAATTATAATCTTACCAGCTTTCAATTTTTATCGTTAACCCCATCGATTAAATTTATGGTTTGTGCTACCCTCAGAGGAATTTTGAGTCAGAGCATCCATTACAACTTAATTACTGGTAATGACCATACCTGAGACATTAGCAATCTATCAAATACCCAACAGCTAATGGTGAGACAAACAGGAAGAATAGTTTCTGCTGATAAACAAGAGGATTTAAGTCAAAAGTTATGGCGCAGCGTTATGTGCGAATTCAAAATCAAGAAGGGAAGATTTTCTATGGCGTACTACAGATATCACTGAAAGTTCAATTATTGGACGCGCCTCCCTGGTTAGGAGGAGAACTTACCGATGTGTGTTTAGAGGCAGATAATTATCTGATTTTGGCTCCTTGTTCTCCCTCTAAAATTGTGGCAGTGGGGAAAAATTATGCAGATCACGCTGCAGAAATGGGAACAGAAGTACCAGCCGAGCCATTAATATTTATCAAGCCCCCTACCTCTGTAATTCCTGCCGATAGAGAAATTCACTATCCTCCACAGTCAAAACGGGTAGACTACGAAGGGGAATTAGCTCTGGTAATTGGCGATCGCGTTTTTGATTGCACCCCAGAAGAGGCTCACACCAAAATCTGGGGTTACACTATTGCCAATGATGTCACAGCGCGAGATTTACAGAAAAGGGATGAGCAATGGACGCGAGCTAAGGGATTTGATACTTTTTGTCCCTTAGGTCCTTGGATTGTGCGGGAGTTAAATCCGGGAGCCAGATTACAAACTTTTTTGAACGATAAAACTACACCCGTGCAATCTGCCTGCATTGACGAAATGGTTTTTCCTCCCGATGCGATCGTTTCTTATGTTAGTCAGGTGATGACTTTGCTCCCTGGAGACGTAATACTCACAGGAACCCCTCTGGGTGTGGGTGAATTGCATATAGGCGATCGCGTTTGCGTCGAAATAGAGGGAATTGGTCGCCTAGAAAACACAGTTACAACCAGTACCCATAAACAGTTCTGATGCTCGTAAGCTAAACCGCACCTAAATTAAATATTTGCAGGGGCAGGTATGCTCCGCAGTCGCTACAACCGGGGGAACCTGCTCCTTTCCATCCCACAAGAGTTAGACTAATTTAGGTTATATAGTTTAAATGCGAAATAGCTGATTACAAATTTACTAGTAGTTAATTTACCGAACTTGCATATACACGGCATCAGATACAGCGGGAATTTCTGCATAACGTCCCATCAGCGATTGAACCACAGAATAAACCACTGCTGCTAAGATTCCCAGGAATATAGTAGTAGATAGGGTTTGAATGGCAAAACTGCCAATGCGGATGACGGCTAATAAATCGGTTAATATGCCAAACAAAAAGATGGAAATATCTAATAAGAGGGCTTGCATGGTATTGAAACGAATAAAGTGACTGATGCGTTCGTTTCTAACGACAAATATAAATAAACCCAAGAAAATAAGTAGTCCCGCATAGCGTACCCCATAGTAAACCCTTAGTAGGGGCATAATAGGTACAAACACTAGTCTCAAAGGTGGAAATTGATCCATTAAAAACACGCCATACTTAAAAACTTCTACCAGAGGTAATAAATAGGGCAAACTAGCAAAAATTCTATCTTTAATCGTTGTAGACCCGCGCCAAGTCATGTGATATTTCTCCTGTTATCCGAAATCAGCACTTGAGCCTAGGATAACGCAGTTACATACTATGTTCGCAATGCCATCAACAAAGAATTACGAAAAAAACAAATGTAGGGGCTTGTACCTTGTAGGGTGTGGGCATTTATTCTTTCGGTACACCCCACACCCCACACCCTATTCTTGGTCAGTCAGAGGCAGGGGGGCAGGGGAGCACCCGAGCATGGGGAAACCCCAATACATATAACTTTCTTCCCCTTAGGGGTATGTAGAGGCTGGAAATAAGGAATTATTACGAAAAGGTGCTTATGCATCGCGGCACAATTATTTCTAATTTCTCCAAAAATAAATTTGGGGGCTTGTATCCTTTTCTTTTTCGGTCAATCTATCTGAGCAACGCGGAAACCCATCACACATTCAAACTGCTGGGACTGTTTTTCTGCCACCTTAGCAACTTCGTGGCCACATGACAACTGACCCCTACGCCATCGGGGTTGACCAGTTTTATCCGCCAGCAAGCAAGACTGACATACTTGATTAGGTTTGATAATTTGATTATCCATTAAAATGACTAACATCCAAAATACCTCCGGGAAGATTTCCATTGCTAGCAGTATTTTTCCTAAAATTGCCAGTTTGGATTTTCCAGCACTGATACACAGAGGATGCCATAAGAGGCTAGCTAGGATTTTTGCTTATTTTCAATTGTTATCGCGCCCTTGGCGGCTCCTTTAGAATATCGCCTTTTAGGAAGTTTGCCTTGGAAGCATCCCTCATCCGATGGTTGATAGAATTGTATCAAGGTTGAGATTTGCTACCTGGTTGAGAGAGAAATTCTCATTTATTTTCACAACTATGGCGACAATTACATTGTATTTGTATTTTTAGTTTATACTTTTAATTTTTCGTAAAAGGTAATACGTATTTACAGTAAGTCATATCATAAACACAGGGGAACATATCCTCTAGACTCCTAGGGGAATGTTTGAATTTTGTGCCTATGTTTTTACCCTTCTAGGGTATGAAGTGCAAAATCGGCATACTACTTCCCTAGGAGCAAAGTATTTGGTTTCAGACTCAAATTGTCGATGAACCAACAAAGCCAATGGTCAAAAAATTTTGATAATTGACTCGGTTTTGGTAAATTGATTGGTTTAATTGCAAATCGATCGCTGTGTAAATTTCCTTCAGGATAACTCTAGTGACTAGAAGTAACTCAGAATTTCTTTCATCTGCCGATCCTACAGTGGCGGGGTTAATTAACCAAGAACTCCAACGCCAACGGGATCACTTAGAGTTAATTGCTAGCGAAAACTTCACTTCCCCTGCTGTATTAGCTGCTCAGGGTTCGGTATTGACAAATAAATATGCCGAAGGATTACCTGGCAAACGCTATTACGGCGGTTGTGAGTTTGTTGATCAAATTGAGCAAATAGCAATTAACCGTGCCAAAGAATTATTTGGTGCTGCCCATGCTAATGTACAACCCCATTCCGGTGCCCAGGCAAACTTTGCGGTATTTCTGACCCTATTAGAGCCAGGGGATAAAATCATGGGAATGGATTTGTCCCACGGAGGACACCTCACCCACGGTTCCCCGGTAAATGTTTCTGGGAAATGGTTTCAGGTTTGTCATTACGGTGTCAGTTCAGAAACGGAACAGCTAGACTATGACCAAGTGCGAGAGCTGGCGCTAAGGGAGCGTCCTAAGCTCTTGATTTGTGGTTATTCGGCTTATTCTCGCATCATTGATTTTGAGAAGTTCCGCAGCATTGCTGATGAGGTTGGAGCCTACTTACTGGCAGATATTGCCCACATTGCTGGTTTAGTGGCTACTGGTCATCATCCCAATCCCGTGCCTTATTGTGATGTCGTTACTACTACTACCCATAAGACTTTACGAGGTCCTCGCGGTGGTTTAATTCTCACCCGCGATGCAGAATTGGGCAAAAAATTGAACAAATCTGTTTTCCCAGGGACTCAAGGTGGTCCTTTAGAACACGTCATTGCTGCCAAAGCAGTTGCCTTTGGAGAGGCTCTGAAGCCTGAATTTAAAGCCTATTCTGGTCAAGTAGTTGAAAATGCCCGTGCCTTGGCAAATCAGTTACAAGCTCGTGGCTTAAAAATAGTGTCAAATGGCACTGAGAATCATGTCATGTTAGTAGACTTACGCAGTATAGGCATGACTGGTAAAGTGGCAGACAAGTTAATGAGTGGTGTGAATATTACCACCAACAAAAATACTGTTCCTTTCGATCCAGAATCACCTTTTGTTACCAGTGGTTTGCGCTTGGGTTCCCCTGCATTGACTACAAGGGGCATGGGAGTGGCTGAGTTTACGGAGATTGCAAATATTATTGCCGATCGCCTGCTCAGTCCTGATTCTGAGGAGGTAGCAGCAGATTGTCGTCGTCGGGTAGCAGCATTGTGCGATCGCTTCCCCTTATATCCCCATCTTAATACTCCTGTGGCGGCGATGGCGTAATTACAGCAGTTTTCATCTATTTGAACCACATCTTCATGTAGGGGTTTAGCAATGCTAAACCCCTACGGTGTGGTCTATTTACCTGAAAATCGCTGTCAGAAGCAGGGGAGCAGGGCGCAGGGGAATAAAAGAAGTAGTTTGAGTCTAGAGATTAGATCATTTATTTCCTGGTTTCCCCTGGCAATATAACCTGTTTTACTTGCATTAGTTACGTATTTTACCTCACCCTCTTTCCCTCTCCTTAATAAGGAGAGGGATGTCCGTCAGGACAGGGTGAGGTTTATTACGATATTTTCATCTGCAAACTGCCATAACATCCACAATCTAAAATCTAAAATCTCATGAGTGCAGAAATAATTTGTGTGGGAACAGAACTATTATTGGGCGATATTTTGAATCGTAACGCTCAATATTTGGCACAGCAACTAGCGCAGTTAGGGATTCCCCACTACTATCAAACCGTTGTCGGGGATAATATTGCCAGAATTAAAGCTGCGATCGCTGTTGCTATTTCCCGATCACAAGTGATCATTTTTACCGGCGGTTTGGGACCTACTCCTGACGATCTTACCTGTGAAGCGATCGCTGATTTTTTTGGTTCTCCCCTGGAAGAGCGTCAGGAAATCCTTGAGGAGCTACAGCGCAAATACGCAGCACGGGGACGAGTCATGGCTCCTAGCAATCGCAAGCAAGCTTTGATACCTAAGGGAGCAGAAATTTTACCTAATCCCACGGGTACAGCACCGGGGATTATTTGGCAACCCCGTCCAGATTTAACTATGTTTACCTTTCCCGGCGTTCCCAGTGAAATGCATCGGATGTGGGAGGAAACAGCAGTCCCCTATCTGAAAAATCAAGGTTGGGGTCAAGAGGTGATTTACAGCCGGATGTTGAGGTTTTGGGGAGTTGCAGAGTCTACTTTAGCGGAAAAGGTTGCTCCCTATCTCGATTTACCTAACCCCACGGTAGCTCCCTATGCCGGGAAAGGGGAAGTAAGGTTGCGAATTTCCGCCAAATCAGCAAACCCGGAGGCAGCCGAGGCTTTAATTACCCCCGTTGCTCAAGAAATCCAAGCAATTGCTGGTTTGGATTACTATGGTGCCGATAATGACAACCTGGCTTCCGTGGTGGGTGAGTTGTTGCGTCAAAGGGGAGAAAACCTAGCCGTGGCAGAATCCTGTACTGGTGGTCTTGTGGGGCAGATGTTAACGGAAATTTCTGGTAGTTCTGATTACTTCTGGGGTGGGGTAATTTCTTATGATAATTCGGTGAAAGCGGGATTGCTGGAAGTGAATCAAGAAGATTTGGAGAAATTTGGTGCAGTTAGTGGGAAAGTCGCCGAACAAATGGCTGCGGGGGTGCGATTACGTCTGGGAACCACTTGGGGGTTAAGCATTACGGGTATTGCAGGACCTACGGGGGGGACAGAGAGTAAACCTGTGGGTTTGGTTTATATTGGTTTAGCTGGAGAAGAGGGAGTGACAAGTTTTGAGCATCATTTTGGTGCAAGACGGGGTCGCTCTTTGATTCGGCATTTTAGTGCTTGTACCGCTTTAGATGTTTTGCGGAGAAGGTTGTTGTTGAACTAACCTTCAGGGGTAAACTAAATCTACGCAAACCTAGGAAGCGGTAACGGAGCTTAGGGATTACAGCGTTTCATTGTCTCAAATTGCTGGTTTCATCTGTGATGGTTGCGGTTTTAGCGCGTTGATGAGCATTGGCAGCTCTCCCATCCATCAGAGCTTAACCGTACCTCATACCCCGTGAGGTGATAACCTGGCTTCACAAGTCATCGCAGAGGCCTTAAACTTATAACTAAGCCAGCCTAAATTTAAAGCCTGTGCAACGGTTGTTCCAATCGAGCCGAGGTATCGAACGGTGGGTTCAATTAGAACTGAGCGCACTTTGTCGTATTTCATCCACCGAGTAATATCGGCATCAGAGCCACGACGACAAATGTTCATTGCAGCGTTTTTGTCAGCTTGCAATACGTCCCCCGTATAACGAACTTCTTTTCTCCCTCAAGGCGTTTCGCTTTGCTTGGCTTTTTACCCATCCAGGCGTTACGGTCTTTCTCAGTGCTGGTAACAGGGTATTTACGCCAGATTTCCCTAACTAAAAACACCTTGGCTGCTTCCTGCTGTGCTGAGATAGCCTTGGCGGTGTCGTTTACCGCCCACTCCCATAACTTTCGGGCTTTATCTAACCCAACACTATCAGGGGTGCAGATGGGGCGAATTAGTTTAGCTGCACCCATCCAGGATTGACCCCACCAAGCAACTGAGCCTATTTTGTTATAGGTCACAGCTCGTACAGTGCCCTTTTGACTTTTGACTGACGCAAAGCGGTTGACTTGGCAATTCGCTAAGATAAAGTATAGTTCTGGGTTAGCCACTACACCATGACCTCAAGCATTACAAACCGTTTATATTCCTTTGCAGAATATCTCGCCTATGACGATGGTAGCGACAATCGCTATGAATTAGTAGATGGGAAACTGGAACTCATGAATCCACCAACTTTTAGACATTTGTTAATTTGTGACTTGATTCAAGACAGTTTTAAAGCTGAAATTCGTCGCTTGGGTTTACCTTGGCTATGTTTAAGGGAAGTGGGAATTAGAACTGGATGGCGGAAGTCTCGGTTATGTGATGTCTGTGTGGTGGCTACGGAACAGGTAATGGAATTTATGGATGAATCTGCTGTTTGTCAATCTCCACCTTTGTTGGTTGTGGAAGTGGTTAGTCCGGAGTCTGTGAAGCGAGATTATCGCTATAAGCGTTCTGAATATGCGGCGTTAGAAATTTCTGAGTACTGGATTGTCGATCCGATGGAGTCGAAAGTGACGGTTTTGTTGTGGGAAGAAGGTTTATATGAAGATAGGGAGTTTACAGGAAATCAGCAGATAGTTTCTCGCAGGTTTCCGGAGTTGGTTGTGACGGTGGAACAGTTGGTGGCTGCGGGAAAAAGAGAAGAGGATTGAACCGCTCCAGACGCAGAGTACGCAGAGGAAGAGGAGAGGGAAAGAAAGTCAAAAGTCAAAAGTCAAAAGTCAAAAGATAGCTTTTAGAGTCCTGCAATGTCCGCGTTTTAAATGCGTAGTATTAATTTTGTGTAAAAATAATCATTTCAGTCCCAACAACGGGATTTCTGGCTATCAGCCTTGTTTGAGAATCCATAATTTCTAAATGGCTAAAATCCAATTCTTGGGAGCGTTGTAGCATTTCCGCTGCTAGTTTGCTTTGTTCGGATGTTGGCAAGCTATACCATTGGTCATCAATAATAACCCTGAGGCTACTAGTACGAAAGTTAGCTTGAATTGATTTTATCAGTCCTGATGCAAAGCGATCGCTAATTTCTGCTACTCGCTCTTCAATGGCTGCAATTAAGGTTTGTTCGGGGGTGAGGACTACTTTTTTTGTAGGCGCGAATATAGGAGTTGTTTCTGGTTCGGGTATAGATGTTTCCTCGGTGGGTGGAGTAGGAGCTACTTCCGGTACGGGGGTAGAGATAACTTCTGATTCGGGTATAGATGTTTCCTCGGTGGATGGGGTAGGAGTTATTTCCGGTACGGGTGTTTGTGTTACTGGTGTGGGGGTAGGGATGACTTCTGGTTCAGGTAGAGGGGTTTCCTCGGTGGATGGGGTAGGAGTTATTTCCGGTACGGGGGTAGGGATGACTTCTGGTTCGGGTAGCGGTGTTTCCTGAGTGGATGGGGTAGGAGTTATTTCCGGTACGGGGGTTGCTATGACTGGAGGTGTAGGGAT
>JASJCJ010000205.1 GCA_030066045.1 Calothrix sp. MO_167.B12 | reverse complement strand
ACTTCCGCTACCTCAGTGGAAGATATCCCAATATTTTGGGCGTAAACTTGAGCGAGTGCGTTTGCCTGGACTGAACTCAACCGCTCTAAATCAATGAGAAATAAGCTTTTAGTCCCCGATTCATCAGTTTCAAGGGGGAATGGGTCCCGCATTGGAATCATGGCTTCGGGGAATAGATCGATAATTGACTCCAAGGGGTTGTTGGGTTTCAGTTTTATCCAAGTATCGTGTTTGGTCATAAGTTTTCAAAAATAGTCGTTGGAAATCGACGTTTCCAGAGAATTATCAGGACTAAAAAGCTGCTGGGGTGCGGGAATTTCTCCCCTATAATTATCAGGAATATCTGTTGTTGGACGGGGGATTTCTTCCCCAGAATCAAAAGGAATGCCATCATCATCCTCAGGTGTTGGTAGCTGTCTTTGAAGTTGTGCTATCTGCTTGTTAAGCCTCTTTAACAGTTTTTTAGCGTCCCTTATCTCGGTTGTTATCTGTTGCTCTGAATCTTCCCTAATTTTGCGTTCTACAAACTCCATTAAGCGAGAAACAGCTACCTCTAAATCCTCATCGGCATCAATGGACTTGCTGATTTCTAAATGCTTGGATTCATAATTTCCTAGGTTTAGAATTCGCTTATATGTGATTATTCGTTCCTTGATTTCCTGCTTCATAAGCTATCCACTAATGCTTTGAGTAGGTCTATGACATTTGTATGAGGATCTAGTTCAGAAAAGATTCTGGCTTCTATTATTTTGATGTGTGGTGGTGGTTCACCCATTCCTTGGTAATGCATCTCATTAGAAACAGTTGCGATTAAGTAAAGTTTGTCAATCTGTTCCATGTCTTCTAAACTAGAACCATATCTTTCTGTTATGTATTTAAATACAGGAATATTGGTATCTAAAGTCATAAGCTATTCACCAATGCTTTGAGCAATGCCACCATGTCTGTTTCCTCAGACAATCCCCCTTTAAGGTTGCGGCTTAAATCGTAAATTTCTAGTGGATGTTCGTATTCATAATTAATATCTAACTCCTGAGACAATTCTGAGATGAGGAACATCTTTTGGTTATTTGTTAGTTCTTGCAGCTCTGAACCATAACGCCGTTCTAACTCCTTAATTACCGGAATGTTGGTGTCTATGTAATAACCAATTGGGTTCACAATAATTACCTCTTCTTCACATTCAGGGGTAAAATCATTACAGTGCAAAGCATCTTTGGGAGGGGAATATAAATGCAGTGAGCAACACATTTCATCAGTCTCCCAGTCATAAACGTAGTGAGTGCAGTTCTCACATTTTCTAGATATTTGTTTGATTGCTTTCAACCCGCTTAACTCCGATGATTTGTATGGTTAACTCCGATGATTTGCATGGTTAGATTCTTCCCCCTTTAGTTGATTCCAAATTTCCAAGGCTCGTGGTCCTTAAACTAAATCTTTTTCGTTAGAAGTTAAGTTAAGGAGAAGAATAGGTATACCCTTTTCATCACAAAACTCAACCCAAATTATCTTGTCAATTGCCAACAATCGCTCAAGGCCACTCAAATTAGATTGATATTTAATCCATTTTTTGCTCATCAAACACCTCAAATTACATAACAAGGGTTTTCATGGCTTTAATACCAGCTCTTGAATAAAGCGTCCACTATTGGTTTGAGCGCTGCAACCGCATCATCCACCTCTGAAAAATCAGCCTTCATCTCTTCTGCTAAGGCTAAAGCAAACGACGAAGGAGTACTATCTAAGGAATCTCGTATTTGAGTTGCCAATTCTCCCGCAAGATAAGCTGCATCCGCACGATTCATGTCCTGTAAATAAGAACCATATTCAGCTCGCATCTTCTGTGCTAGCGAAGTATTACCGAGGTAGTACTCTATTATTTGCCTTCCTGTCATAACCTCTCCACCAATGCTTTAAGCAGCGCTACCGCGTCTGCCTCCTCTGTGATTTCGGTTTTCAAGTCCTTTTCGAGCCTGGGGTGAGGGGTTATTCTCCAAAAAGTTATCGTATATGTGAACCGCCAATTCCCTGGCCAGTAATACTTTGTCCGCGTTTCCCATCCATTGCAATTCACTGCCAAAATGGTCTTCTATCGTCCCCATTATGGGAATCCTGCAATCTACTTGCCTGCAAAATCTCATAATCATCTGTTCCAAACAACTTCAATTTTGGCCTTAATCATCTTCCGCAACCTCTGTGCGTAGGCTTCTGCGTCGCCCCGTAGAGCGAATTTATCCATGCATTGCTGCTGTTTGCCATCAATCAAGCAAAAAACTGCCCAAGGCTTGATGACTTCCCCAACTCTGTTGTGGTATCTCATAATTAATCCGTTCTTCTCAAAAAAATGCCAGCACCAGTCCACACCAATGCTGGCGTTTACTAACAGAAGCTCATCTATCTAGAGAAAAAATTCGCGGTTGGTTTACCTCCTGTGCGAAACGGCAAGCTTTTATGTGACGGTTATGTGATTGCTTTGCTTTAAAACAACTGCTTTTGACCTAATACCCGCAGGTAGACCTTAGTCGTGGCCAAGGGGACGGCGTTTTAAGGCTATTTCTCCAACACTGGTAGATCGTTACTATTCCGTGGGCTACCATCTCCACGCGATTTGGTTGGGTTGCAAAAATCATTGTACCTATGTACAACTAGATATAGCATAATAGTACCTATGTAAAAAATCAAGATACTACATAGGTACAATGGAAGGAGGTTGTACATGGGTAGAATAAGTGCGAAAACCACTACACGGTCAAAGAAAGAAAAATACAATGTTCACTCTTTCCCCGGAAGGGTTAAAAATATTGGAGGAGAAAGCTCAAGCTATAGGAGTGAGCAAAAGCGAACTCATAGAGAGAATAGCAAGAGGGATGAATCTAGAAGACTCGATAGTAGAGAAAGAACTACTGGGGAAATCATCCGCCAACTGATTGAAGATGCTCGAGATCAGGAGGCTGAAAAGCTTGAGCAATTAGAATCTATTCGTTCTAGAATTAATCAACTAGAATCACTGCTGCAAGAAATTGAACAAGAATAAGCCGATCGCATCCATATTGCGATCGGCTTTACATTTTTGAAAAATGCGAGAAATTCCCGATGTGAGTACCGAGAATATTCTCGCATCGTAGGAATTGAACCATCTACCAGTTCAATCCTATGGAAATCTTAATCCAACTACTGCTGAATCTTGTAATTATCTACTACTGCATCATCACTCTCATCAACATATTTAAATATGTAATTGATGGATTTAAATCACTGTTTAGGCGAGGCAGAAAAACCAAATACCACCGACGGTCGAACAGCTATCTCGCCAAAGCATCAAATAACAATCCTGGTTACGCCGGAGCATGGCATCAACTATTAAAACGAGTCAATTTCGATGTTGAATTAGCCGAAAGATTGGTTAGTCAATGCAAAAGACGTAACCCTCGCAAGAGTGACAGGTGGTGTATTGAAAAAGCCATCCACGACTTGGAACGCGATCGCGGACTCTAAAAATGTAAAAAGCCGCTCCTGACGGGGCGACTAGACCAAATTACAATTATGCTACCAGAAAATAATAAAAATCACATCCCTCAGTGGACAAAACGCCACGATGCATTCTGCCTGGAAAATAAAATCACCCCTTCAGCCAAGCTCCTGTGGCAATGGCTGATTCGCCAGGGCATAGGCACCGAAACAGAACCAGATTTAGCCGAATTCAACACATGGGTAAAGAGACACCGGGGTAAGGGCTACTCCAGGCCCACTCTAAAATCTGCACTTGCTCTACTTATAGATTTGAGGGTGATTCGACTGGTAAAGCGGTTTACGTGGCGAATTGTAAGAATAGTTACACGTCCATTGGAATGGCTGAAGCCGAAAAAAAATTGTCGCTCCCGGAATAAAACTTCCACTTCACCCCCCTCAAACCATAAGTTTGTCGAACAGGGGGTTTGCAGCAGCAGCAATAACTCTTTATCTGAGGAACGGGTCTTGGAAATGGAGTCAGTCCTCAGTGAGTGTGAGAGTGCTGGTATCCCTTTTGACCCTGCTAAATCCCCTGAGATATTGGAATATTCCCTGGAGGAGGTGCGGGATGCGATCGCTTTATTTGAGCAACGTGGGGGATACCAGAAGGATTACAGGGGTAGGCCTAAAATAGCCAATCCCCAGGGGTGGTTACTCAGTTGTATCAGGAACGGATGGGTATATAAATCTGAATGGTCAATGGAAGCATTATTCCAACTTTTTGGGTTGAAATTATGACTTACCAGCAAATGACCTTGTTCAACCTGGAACCATTTCAACCGTCCCAATCTACATATGACCCTTACTGGGACGAGATTCCAGAAGAGTCTAACCAACCAGTACTAATGGTGGTAGATGATGATGAAGCCCCAGGGGATGAAGATTGCCCCCCAACTATCAAAGTGGGCGATCGCGTATTTGAAGCCTCTCCGTTTAACCTTGACAACAACTCTTTTGGCATAGTTGTGTCAACTGATGGACAACAAGCTTATGTGAGGTGGGAGTCATCCGGAGCATCTACCCCAATCAATATAGAGTATTTAGAGCTTGCCCAACAGCCAGCACCAACCCACCAACCAGTACTAATGGTGGTAGATGATGATGACCCCTTACCTACCACCATTAGTAAACGCTGTATTGGTGACGGAACAGGTAGAATTACCAAACGCACCATTAGTAAAAATGGTAAAAAATACCAGCAGTACTGGTATGACTGGCAATACTATCAAGATGGTCGCTTGGTGGGGAGGAGTAAATATATTCGCAAGCGACTGCTTCCCCAAATTCAGGCATTGGAGCAAGAGAAAGTCCCCATCAGCAAGATATTGGAAGTTTTAGGAGCATAAATAAAAAAAACACCCATTACTCGCCAATGGGTGCGACTAACTAGATATTTCTTGCACTGGGTGCGCTTGCATCATAAGTGAACTTGGTAAAATTATACACCAAAAACAAACCGATCCACATTACCTGTGGATCGGGCAAGAAACTAAAAACAATGAATATGAAAGTGGTGTATGCAGCCTCAAAAATCATTCCCAGTCAATTTTAGTCCTAAAGACAATTACCTGCTGATACACCTGTACTAAAATTATGCAATTAACAAGGATGGTTGGTCATAGCAAGGGACTTCCCCCGTTAACCCCTTTACAATCGCGAGTGCCATTTTCTTGGCATCAAACAAGGCCATGTCCTTGGCGGAATCACAAAAACACATTTCCACCAGAATCGCGGGCATGGTCGTACCTCGTAACACATAGAATGCGGGTCGGTTCTTCACGCCGCGATTGAAAAAGCCCAGATTAGAAATTTCCTTGCAAACTCTACCAGCTATTTTCTGTCCTGCTAACGAAATCGCGTAGACTTCAGTCCCGTAAGCAGTTCTATCGAATGCATTCGCGTGTAGAGAAACGAAAATATTGCAATTGCTGCTGTTGGCACGTTGGCATCTTTGCCGTAGCGATTGGTTTAGACTTCTCGCGCTGGCGGGTCTTACTGGTACAACCTCATGTCCGAGTTGTTTTAGGTGCTGAATTATTAATTTTCCCACCTCATTAATCAAATCCTCCTCACGGCGAATGCCCACAGCTCCCCTATCAAAAGGGCATCCGTGCCCCAAGTCAATTGCATATTTTGTCATAGTAAATTAATTGCCTCCTGAATTCTATTTGTGTCATCTTCTATGTACCTTTCCAGCACCTGGTAGCTCTTGTGCCCTGTGATCTGCTTTATCGAAAACATATCTACTCCCTTCTTCCACAACCTAGTTATGAAGCTGCGGCGCGTGCTGTGAGTGGATATTCCCTTAGTTCCCAGTCCTGCTTTTTCAACCGCAGTCCGAAAAATCTTGTCAGCGACTCGCAATTTTAGTGTGCTGTCCCCCGCTCGGTTTGGAAACAGAAATTTGTTATCCTTGGGCAGTTTGTAAGCGGTCAAAAGTTCCTGGAGGGTTTCATGGGTGGGAACCTGTCGCGTCTCCCGTTTTCCATCAGGCGAAGCCTTTCTGGTCCGGGCCTTGAAAGTGATGAATTTCCGTGGCGAACCATCGTCATTGAAAACATCAGAAACCTCCAGTTGCAACAGTGCCCCCCATCGTTCCCCGGTAAACCACGCTAGGTCTAGCAGTAGCCTATACTTAGCACTAACAATTTCCTTGCGGATTTTTGCATATTCGCGCTCATTTATAATTGCGGCTTTACCATTTCTGTTATTCTTCATATTGATATTTTTGGCAAGTACCGGATATGTTTTGCAAGCAAATATATCCGGTACTTTTTGTTTTTTAATTAATTATTTGACTAACCTGAATTGTATGTGCAGCAATACATTGAACGGTTCAGTGGTAGTATCGAAAATAGATAAAAGTGGATATTTACGATTTTATTATCAAGCGATAAAACTGATTTTAAGGATTATTTAAATATGGAAAATTTTGATGGCGGAACCAACATTAACAGAAATATTTGGTGCAGGAGCAACTCAAGACGCTACAACTGTGACCATTACAAAAGCAAGTTTATTTGGGTTGACTCCAACAGCAAGTAACACAGCTGAATCTTTGCTTGCTGCAATTAACTTAACTGCTCGGCAGAATCTGACCCAAGATGCATTTAATGCAGATACGGATAGGTCAATTTATGTAGGAACCGGATTCCCTGGCTTTGCTAACAGGGGAGCTAATAACGACCAATACCGAATTGACCAGTTAACTATTAACCTCGCCAAGCTAGATACCCAAAGCAACTTGAACCCGAATGACTATTAATTATGGCTTGTAATTGTTGGACACTGTACGCAGTGCTTTTTAACCGGAGTCAAAATTATACAGAGTATTTTTGTGCCCAGACTGCCAGGTTTGAGGTGTTTGAAGGTAATCCCTCATTAAGAAAAGTCATATATGTAGATTGTCAAGGGGTTGAAAAAAGCCTTTTCATTGAGAGGTTGGGATTTGAAAGTGGAGTTCTTGCAGAATCTCAATTAGTAAATGGTGGAAGTTCTCAACCTCCACAACAAGGAAATTTTCTTATAGGGAGCTGTGACGGTTGTCTGGCAATTCCATATGACTGCGTAAACCATGCTTGTAGACCTGCATCACAATACGGAACGCCAGGAATTTATCAATCCCTTGCTGAATGTGAACAAAACTGTGGTTCTAAAGGGTGTAGTGGCAAGTGTGTTCCTAATAATCAATGGGCAATTATTGAGGGAACATCAATTAATTTAAAAAATCAAAGTTGCAAGTAATTCATGAGTGTTTCTAGCGTAATTAGTAATTTGCAATCAGCGTCTAATTGCGCTGGTAAATGCAACTGTTGTGCAAATTTGCAACAACAAATCAATCAATTAAAACAGCAGATACAGAGTATTAAACCAGTTGATGAGCAAGCAATTATTAACAAGTCAACTGCTGCGGCTCAACTGGGATTAACTCCTCTGATTGGCACCATAGTTGCTCAAAAACTATTGCCAATAAATAATAAATTGCTGACTTTAAGTAACACGGCTACGGGTGCATTAAATCTTGCTCAAGGTGCAACTATAACTGCTGGTAGTGCTTTATCAAAATATGCTGGAATAGCATCAAAAGTCGCTGGAGTAGCAGCTTTAGTTACCAGCGTTGCAGGCAGTATTGCAGTACTTAAAGTATCAGGTGCCAGAATAGATGGTGTTGAAAAATCATTAGACTTGGTGAATTCGGATTTATCCAGACTTTTTGGATTAAATCTGACAACTAAAAGAATTGCATCAAGAGCCGATACTAAATCAAACATTGCTTTAACAAATTCAAAGACCGCTTTTGATAGAACTTTTGTTGTAGGTAGAGTTGCTCGGACTGCTTTATCAAAAGCAGAGAAAGCAGATGAAAAAGCAGTTAAAGCATCTCAAGCGGCAAAAAATGCAGATGAAAAAGCAGTTAAAGCTTTAAATGGTGTTGATGCCGTTGAGGCTATAACTAAATTTTTAAAAAACCAAATAAACAATGTATCTTCGGTGGCTAACTCTGCACTATCAACTGCTAACCAAGCAGCATCAACTGCCAACCAAGCCACATCAACTGCCAACCAAGCCACATCAACTGCTAACCAAGCCACATCAACTGCTAACCAAGCAACATCAACTGCTAACCAAGCAACATCAACTGCTAACCAAGCAACATCAACTGCTAACCAAGCAGCATCAACTGCCAGTACAGCTTCCGCCACTGCTGCTCAAGCCAGAGCAGCCGCCAGTACAGCTTCCGCCACTGCTGCTCAAGCCAGAGCAGCCGCAAATATTGCTACGGCTATAGCCACTCAAGCGAAATCAGCCGCTGATGCTGCTTTAAATGCAATTGGGTTTACCAGTACACAAATAAAAACCACGGTGGTGCGCGTTACCAGAACTGAAACCATTGCTAAACGCGCTGAGAACACAGCCAACAACAGTCGAAGAATAGTACAAACCCGAACTGTAGGAGGTGGGGGATTGAGTAGAACAGCTGAAAATAAAATCAATCAAATTGAACAATCTGTAAACACATTACCTGCCGCACTTGCAGGTAGTGCCGTATTTACAGCCGCAGTTACATCAGCAGCTGCAAAGGGAACATGCCAATCTGCCCAACCGGGGGGTTGTTTGGGGAGTAAATTTCAGAGGCTTGAAGGTAAGGTTGATGGCTTGGGGAACGTAATTAACGGAGCGGGAATTGCTGGCTTGTCAGCTCAAATCAATGGATTGCAAGCCTTGATGACCGCTAAATTCGCCGCTACATGGTCATTTCTTACAGCTGATAGAACCTTAAATGTTCTCAGTGCAATAGGGACTCTTCACAATGCTTACATGCTCTCAGGGAGCTTGAGCCAAACCTTATTTTCAATAGTTGATAACGTAGGAGGAATATTATTTAAAGACGCTAACGGCGAATCATTCAGCACATCTAAAGTATTAGGTCAGACCTTTGAAAATTGGGCGAAAGGACTATTTGGAGTAACCACTTGGGAAGGGATAAAAGCCAACTGGAAAAAATTTAACCGCATCTATCAAGCAGGGGCTAATATTGTTAATTCTGTACGTTCCATGATGGATTCTGTACGGAACGTTTCAGAATTTATTGCAGAAAATACCGGCAGAATTGGCAACGCTTTAAAACGTTATGCCGTAATCGGGGAAGATGCCTTCAAATGGATGCCTGAAAAAGTTGATGGACGTTCTATTTGGTTGCAACGTTTAGAGAACATTGAAGAGGCTGCTAGCGGGATAGAAATGATAACGGGTGAAGTATTAAATATCACCCAAAATGTTAATGAAATTCAACAACAAGCAGAAACATTTAAAAAATCTATTAGTGATTCTTTAACTCAAGAACAAACACAAAATAAATCAGTAAATGACAGAGAGTCCACCAATAAAACTCAAAGTCAATCACCTGTTATTCCTGAATCAGCAGAACGTAATCCTTAATAAAAAGAAAATAATATGCCTGCACCAAATAACGCTTGGAGCCACTACATAAGCGTAGTTACTCAAATTCAAAACCGGGTTGTTAGAGAAGATTTTAGAGACGTGGGTGATGATGACTGGGAGCCTGACATCTCCACACCCAGATCGAGTTTAAGAACAGCTTGCACCATTAGAGCCAACGATAGCGCCCCATTAGTTACCCTGAGATTAATTCTGTACTATGTAGTGTTGCGAAAAGCTCAAGATATGCAAATTCCATACTATGGAATGCCTGTCGCAGAGAGCCAAGCAACATTTAGATTTAAACCGCAAGTCCATTTGTACTTTCTTCAAAGTGCTTTAGATTATCCCAGTGGTAGTAATCCAGTGACCGGGAGCATTTCCTTTCGCTTGATGGATGAAAGTACCACCAGCATTACTCAAAGTAAGGTTACTCAAATCGCCAACTTGGTAAAAACCCATTTTGGGGGTTCAACTCCTTTTACTTGGAGAAAAGGCAAGACTATGGTTACTTACAACAACTGGGAAGAAGGTATTGCTTGGCAGATTCTAAGCTTGAATGCCACAGAAGGCGAGCGAGTCATCAAGCAGTTACTTAAAGTGCAGGGAAGCACATTTGATGACAAATTTATGAACATCAACGAACCCGCTTCCCCATCACAGAGATATCCTACAAACCCCGGCAGTCAATCAATTTTAGGCCAGGTGACTACTAAGCCAAAGCAGCGCCCAGTAGCAGACGTGAAATTTCGCTACGCCACCCTGTCAATCCATGGTAAAAACCGTCCGGTTCACCTTTATGACACTACAAATCGGCTCGTGGATGTAGTTGTCAGGTAATACAAGAACATACAGAAAAAAATCCTATAACCCTTAAGGGTTCTAGGATACTTTTACCACTTACGAGTTCAAAAAAATTGAGTTAAATCTGTATCAGTGATTCTCAATCAAGAATATGGCAAACCAGTACGTTCCAGTGTCTATGGACATTGGGAGCAATAGAAAAGCAGTAATCCAGGTTCGGCAAGATGTAGCCACCTACTTTGGTTTCTCTGCTGAGACTTCAAGTGATTTAACGGTAACTCGTCGGCGAAAAGCTCATACCAGATCCGTTTACGACGGCTTATCAGATACCACGGCTACTTCTACCAATGTTGCAGCGTCTACATGGATTGCGGTTATAAGTGCTCCTAAACTTGGGTCTGGAATTCCGGTAAAAATTCCCACAAAGCTGAAAAACAGCAAGGGAAATATCCGCATGGTAACTATTAGGTTCCCTCAGAATGCGGTTGTCTCAGCCATTAGCGACTTCCTCCACTCGGCATCAGCAGAGAAACGCCCAGACTATTTCATCATGCCATCTGGTAATCGCTATCCGGTGGTAAAAATCACTGGTGATGTGAATCCAGGAGAAGGAACAGAGCCTTAATAGTGTGACTATTGATGTTTCAGATCCTGATAATTGGAATTTGATGTGGAGCGGAACTTATCAACAACAACTGGTAGCGGGCACAGTAAATAGGTTTTATCAGATAGGAACAGTTAACGTCCCAATTCTGTTCTCTTCTCAATACCTACTAATCAATACCACAAGTGTTAATGCTCCTCTCAGGTGGACAACGGCAGGTTACTTGCGGCAAGCTTTTGAATCTCCTGTGGTTGGTGCCGCATCTGCTGCAAATTTTTCATCAAAAAAAGTCTACCTGCACAGATTAACTTTAATAGAACTGCCTCTGTTAAGTTCCACTTACACTGTATTGATTGATGTTCCGTACCGGATTTTAGACATTAGTTTGTCAATCTTTCAATACGAGCCTAACTAATCTCTTTTCCGCTGTTTGGATTCTTGTGGATAAAGCAATTCTAATGTCTGATAAACACGTTCCATAGATGATTTTAATTCGTTTGTGGTTTCCTCGTCCCTAGCCCTGCTGAATTTGATTGTGGTTTTACATCTTTCTAATAATGATTGGGCTTTACAAATAATGTGCCAATCTAGATAGTACTCCCAGTCAACGCTAAAGTTTTCTTCTTGCTCTGACATGATTTTTATTGGTAACAAACTAATGTCATTGTAGCAAGATATTGCAATCATTTAACTAACAAATCTAAGGTTTATTTTCATGGCAGAACCAACTTTAACCGCCGTTTTTGGCGACAACGTGACTCAAGATGGAACAACTTTAACTGTTGCAAAAGCTGACTTGCCTATTACAGCTTCCGCAACGAATACAGGAGAAAGCTTGCTAGTAGGTTTAATGCTTAAAGCCGCAGAAAATTTAAATTCTAATGCTCAAGGTGTAGACCCAGATATCCAAGTCACTATTGATAGAGATTCATCTGCTGCAATTACTCGAAATTCTCAAAGCTATATTAGGCATCTTTTTTTAGTTAGACTAGATGTTCCAGACCAAACACAAACAGTAAATGCTGATAGTTTCTAAAGCTTAATCACTACACAAGAACCAAGATTGATGGTTTAGGAAATTCATAAACAATGAAAAGTCAAATTGCAATTGCGGTTTCATTCACTGGTTTGGTGAGTTTTGCGGCTCAAAGCTTATTTGCGATCGCGTCTGGAGGGTTTTCTGTAGGGTCGCAGATAAGCAACATCAATTCCGAACTTAAGCTGATTCGTAAGGACTTAGCGGCTCAATCTCAAATTTATGATTATCGCCTAGTGCAGTTAGAGAAGAGTAGGGAAAAGTGATAAAAGTTATTTGTGTACCCTGTATAGCTCTGTTACTCTTCTTGCTCTGTCATTACGTTCGAGCATGGTGGCTTGAGTTCAGAGTCCTGGCGTTTCTCAAATACCAGCATTTTAAAAACTGGTACTTGAGAAAATAAGTCAATTATATTGGGGTGAAATTAAAAGCTATTGACGAAAAATCAATAGTTTCACCCCTGTAATCAGCTCCTGGGCTTTGCTGTTTTGTTATTGACAATGCTTGAGAATGACTACATGATTATTTTTATACAACATCTGTCAGTGGAAACCGATACAAAAAAGTGCCCGCCGCAGATTTTTTTTTGAAAAGTATGTGATGAATCGTACACAGTCCCCTTGCGGGGATTCATTTATTTAATTTGTACACAATTTAAGTTTCAATCCCCTGACGGGTGTTCCGGGGTAGTTGCAACCAAATAATTATAACAAATTTTTCCACTCCCCCACTCCCCCACTCCCCCACTTTCCTACTTGTTACTCCTTACTTGTTACTTATTACTTGTAATGTGGGGATTCGTCTTAATACCCAGCCACGTAAGGCATTTGGCTTCAAACTCCGTCAAGATAGTAATGCCTTAGTTCACCAAGGAATGCTTGATGTGTTAAGGGATGCTTTTTTCCGCAACACAAATGTGACTATCGATTACGATATTGAGTCTGGGAAGAAGAACGGTCGAATTATCCGTGTATGGGTTAGTAAGTAAACCCACAAAAGCAAAATCATCAAGTTCACAAATCACTAAGGAGTTTTGAAGATGATTACTCGTTTTTTAGTTCTCTCTTCATTTGCCTTTAATGCAGTCCTGATTCCCCTGCTATCAAACACCCCTACCCTTGCTCAAAAAAAACTGCCAGTCAGGACTACACCTATTTCCAACACGTCAAAACCATGTATCAAACCAAAGCCAAAACCCCGTGGATGTAGAACCATTGGCAAACCCTGTATCATATATATTTGCAAGAATGGTAAGTGGGTAGCACAACGTGTAGATACTAATATTCCTAGACCTCGCCCCATACCTACAAATCCATCGCAAACTGGTCCCTATGGTCCACGGGGTCCCGGAGGGTACTGTCCCCCAGAATATCGACGGTGCTATTAAAAGAATGTAGAATGAGCGAATTTAGAATGTAGAATTACGTTTTGCAACGGGGTAAAATCCCCGTTGCAAAACGCGCTGCTTGTAGAAGCAGGGGAATTTAACCCCCAAAATTGGTTAACAAAAGTAATTGTTCCTATCAATGAATAAAAATCATATTTAACTTTAAGCGATCGCTGAACATGATATGATTTGAAAAAATTGTATCTAGCCTGAGAATTTTGACTAGATGAATTTGCAGGAGATAAGTAAGCTGTTTAGATATATTTACCAAAATAAAACAAAATTTATTCAAGATTAAGGAATATTTTTCGACGTTTAATTATTGCTTGTGGTATCAAGAAATAGTAGATTTGAGTCAACTAAAACATGATAATTTTACTCGCATTATAGTTTTCCCTGAGAATTTTCGCACTTTGACAGTGTTTGATTTTTCTTTTTACTTGAATAGTGGCGTTGCTGAATGGAAGTATGAATTTACATTGTTCGATATTATTGAAGAATGATTCTTTGCGCCTACCCTTCACCGAAGTCACTGCATGTCTACGGGAAGCCACCTACCCTTCGAGAACGACTTCGGCGAACGGTGTCTAATGGGTTCTTGGCGCGAACTTAATTCATACCTGGATTCAGCAACGCCGAATAGTATTTATTTTGCTCTGGCAGTTACAAATTTACTCAACCTTCAAACTAAAATGGATCAAAAACTAAAAATTGGTGTTGTTGGCCTGAGAATGGGAAAAGAACACATTGATGGATACCTGACACACCCCAATACTAAGATACAGGCAATTTGTGCTAAGGAAATTGATCAGTTGGAATCCGTTGGTAATCAGTATGGTATTGATGCGAGGTATGAATCCTATGAAGAAATGATTGCCAAGGAGAAACTAGATATTGTTAGTATTGCAACGCCAAACCGCTTTCATAAAGACATGACGATTATGGCCTTAGATCAAGGAATGCATGTATTGTGTGAAAAGCCCATCGGCATGAATGCAGAAGAAGCAATTGCTATGCATCGTAAATCGGCAGAAACAGGTAAACGGTTGATGGTGAATTACTCCTACCGATTCATTCCCCAATCTGTTGCCATTAAACAACGGATAGATGCAGGTTTAGTTGGAGATATATATTCAGCCTCTTGTCATTGGTTACGTAATATTCGTGGATTTTCTCAGTTTGGTGGGTGGTTTGGCAATAAATCAATGTCTGGAGGAGGGGTTCTCATTGATATTGGTGTGCATTGTCTTGACAAGGTTTTGTGGTTAATGGATTTCCCAGAAATAGACTCGGTTACTGCTTCTACTCACGATTACGTCTGCCAAAAAGTTGCCCAAGAATCTGGTTTATCTTTTGATGTGGAAGATACAGTTGAAGCCCTGGTGAAGTTTAAGAACAATGCTAACCTGATGTTCCAAGTGAGCTGGGCTGCAAATATATCCGAGAGTAATTTAATTGAATATAGATTGCTGGGTCAAAAAGAAGGTATCCTCGAACAAAATATTAACCAGGGATATACATTTAATGCCCAAACTTTTTATGAGTCCAATGGCATTTCTTACACACTGGGTATCGATCATGTGAGTCCGAAACTATGTCCTACCTCCATGTACTATTTTGTTGATGCCATCATCAACGATAAACCTCACATGGCTAATGGGAGTGAGGCGGTGAAGGTGATGCAATTAATTGATGCAATCTATAAAAGTGCAGAGACTGGGAAGCAAATTTGCTTTAATTAAGGATTTAAACCAAAACCACCTTGAGATTCGTAATTGTTGTAGGTTGGGTTAGCGATAGCGTAACCCAACGGAACCATTGCTATCGTTGGGTTTCATTCTTCAACCCAACCTACATGAAAACTCCAGATTTCAAG
>JASJCJ010000204.1 GCA_030066045.1 Calothrix sp. MO_167.B12 | reverse complement strand
TCATAAATGAATTAAAAGAAGAAAGCAGAATGATTATTTCTCTGATTAATAAATTAAAATAATCAAAAACTCTTGCCTGTTGCCTGTTGCCTGTTGCCTGTTGCCTACTTCCTGTTGCCTGTTCCCTGTTGCCTACTTCCTTCTTATTACTTATTACTTAATGTTCACTCTTTCCCTCAAATCAGAAACCCAAATCATCCGCCAAGATGACAACTTCATCTTGCAATGTCCCCTCAGCACTTCCCCCAAAAAACCACCAGAAACTTGTACTTTTACCTTTCCGCAACCCTTACCAGGTTTACAAATAGCCTTAACTCACCTCAAAAGTGGCACAAAAAACTTGGCTCAACTTCAACAGTTAGTAATCGCAAAAGATGGTGTTGAAGGGGTAAAAGAGTTTAAGATTTACCTGCAACAATTAATTGATACAGGCTGGATTTGTCACTCAATTTTAGGATTAGCCACTGCTATTCCCCTAGTGGTAGAAGATTATCCTTTTACTTACCAAGAAATTGATAGGCAACAAGATAATTTTACCCTTTCTCGTTTTGCTTTTCTCCACCAATTAGACGGGAAAATGGTCTTAGAATCCCCTTGTTCTAAATCAAAAATTATTTTACAAGATTGGCGAGGTGCAGCTTTAATTAGCAAATTATCTCAACCCCAAACTTATACAACTTTAAGTGCCGAAATTCCCGGAATTACCACAGAAGTTTCTCAACAATTTCTCAGTTTATTATTAGCCACTGGTTTTGCAAAATCAGAAATCAAAATAGAGTCCGAAAAACCCCCTTTAATGTATTGGGAGTTTCACGATTTACTCTTCCACAGTCGCAGTCGTATTGGTAGACACGATAAACCGAGTGGGGGAACCATGCGCTTTCATGGTAAAACCGAACCCCTCCCCACGGTTAAACCCCCCATGAGTAAGCAAATGGTGGAACTATTTAAACCCAATTTAGAACATTTAGCTACCATTGATATCCCCCTAACCAAAGCCTTAGAATTACGCCAATCCATCCGGGAATACAACACTCAACCCATAACAGCGCAACAACTAGGAAAATTACTCTACTGTTGCGCTAGGGTTAAACGCATCGAAACCATTGATATGGAGGAATTCGGCGAAATTGAACTCAACTATCGCCCTTATCCTTCTGGTGGCGCACTGTATGAGTTAGAAATTTATCCAGTAGTTAACCGTTGTCAGGGACTAAGTTCGGGGGCATATCAATATTTGCCCTTAGAACACCAATTATGTAGCATTTCTGGATACAATCCCGATGTGGAAAAACTAATCAAAGATGCCTCTCAAAGCAGTGGAGAACAGGATACACCGCAAATTTTACTGGTGATTACTGCTCGATTTGGGAGACTATTTTGGAAGTATCAATCCCTTGCCTATGCCTTGATTTTGAAACATGTAGGGGCGCTGTACCAAACCTTCTATTTAGTCGCCACAGCCATGAATTTAGCCCCTTGTGCCTTGGGTACGGGAAATTCTGACTTATTTGCCAAAATCAGCGGACTCGACTATTACGAGGAATCCTCGGTGGGGGAATTTATGTTAGGTAATAAGTAGGGAATGGGGAATGGGGAATGGGGAATAGTGTACATTCAGTTTCGCCCCCTAAATTCCCCAAGTGTGGGGGACTTTGAGTAATTTGAATTTTCTGGACAAAAATCAAAACAAGTTTAGTAGAAAATAACTTTTCAAAACCACTTATTACTTATTACTTATTACACGATGATTACTTACGAACCAGTTATTTTAAACCTCAAAAATGTGCAACTAACCGATGAGCAATTCTATCAAATCTGCCAAAACAATGAGTATTATCGACTGGAACAAACCGCTAAAGGAGAATTACTAATTATGCCTCCCGTTGGTGCAATCAGCGGCAATCGAGAGTCAGAGTTCAACGCAGATGTAGTAATTTGGAATCGTCAAACTAAATTAGGAAAAGTCTTTAGTTCTTCCACTATTTTTAGTCTACCTAATGGCGGTAAGCGTTCCCCTGATGTAGCTTGGATTGCTAATGAACGATGGGAAGCTTTAACCCTAGAAGAACAAGAAAAATTTCCACCTATCTGTCCTGATTTTGTGATTGAATTGCGCTCTCGTACTGATTCGGTGAGCCAACTCCAAGAGAAAATGCAGGAATATCTTCAGAGTGGCTTACAATTAGGCTGGTTAATCGATCCCGAAAACCAACAAGTAGAAATCTATCGTCAAAATCGAGTCAAAGAAATTAGAGAATTGCCGACTACTTTATCAGGAGAACAGGTTTTACCTGGATTTAGTTTAGAATTGCCCTTTTTTAAGTAATAAGTCATAAGTAAATTTATTGCTTAACTTACTCTGCATATTCAACAAATGGTCTTAATTCCGGTGGCTGGAAACCAATTACAATATCGTCTTTAAGAACTCCTGCTAAAACTAATTCATTAGCAACACCATATTCTGTGCCATCTCGTTGAATCCAGATTTTACCATCAATAATTTCTATATCTACTAAACAACCGTGAACCCTAACATCATTTTCCCAACCCTGAGTTATCAGCAAATAATTGTTTAAATCTTGACTAATAATTAACTTAGTTTTTAACTCTCCGTATGTGTAGGGTATTGAGGCATATTCTGTTAAAATTCTCTGGATAATCTGGCGATATTTTTTTATGTTATCCATCTAACAATTACCTTTTTTTTGAAGTAGCACATATCTTGCACCTTCTCAATAAAGGTAAGGTGGGCATTGCCCACCCTACGACTCTCGGAAGGTGCGTTACGCTACGCGACAGGACACCCTACTGGATTGACACAGCTAAAATAGTGCAATAGGTGTAAGTTGGGTTGAAGAATGTAGACGCAACAGCGGCTTGGAGCAGAGTAACCCAACACCAGTAAAGCTTTGTTGGGTTTCCCTACCGCTCAACCGCTCCCTACATTTTTAGGCGTGTCAGTCCACTACGTCTTATTACTTATTACTTATTACTTATTACTTATTACTTATTACTTATTACTTAATAAGGAGAAGACCAAGAACGAACCTCGCCCAAGGTTACCGGAATCAAATCGCTGACATCAATGGTAAAGCGGAACACCTTCTTGGCACGACGATTGTTTTCTGGGTCGAAGAATTTCAACTGCACATCCCAACAATCACTATCCATCCGACAGAAAGGACTTTTCTGCACCACAATACTATCCAACTCCATCCCTGCTGCTACTGCTGCGGAGAAAGTTTGAGCCGCTTGGAAAGCATTGGTAGCGGCAAAATTCAGCGCCCTGTCTTGGGAAGTTTGCCCCAAGTTACGTAAATCATAGTAAACGCGGTTGAGGAAGCTGCTAAGAGAGTTACGCATCTGTTCCTCTTGGGCTTCTTCTGCTTCCGCACTTACTGCTGACAGGGCAGAACTCACCAATGTGTTAACCTTCCAGCCATAGATACCCCTGGGACTTAAGGGTTCCACTACCGGAATAATTTGCCCGGAGAATAACTTCACTGTGCGTCCTGTCAATCTTCCAGGAATACTAACCCGCTCAATATACTCATCATCATCTTCTGCTTGTACTTCTCCAGCCAATAATTCCTGGAAAGCCGCATAGACATCACGGGCAAAGGAACCAGAGGGTTCCAAGGCATAAATAGGAGTTAATTCCATATTCAGCGTCCAAATCAAAGACTTAGCTTCCGAAAGACTTGTCTCCAAATAGTCCACCATTTGACGGGCATCATAGGGATTCGCCGGAATCTGAGTTCCTTCAATGTCTACCGCAGGCATCAATTGCTTAAAGGAATCCCGTCGTGCTTCTGTACCGAAGTCATAGCCTAAAGTACCGATGACATAGATTAAATCTGCACCACTGGCTTGAGGGGGTTGACTGGCAGTTACGCCATTAGCATTGTTATTTGACATGGGTGATATTTCGTTATTAGGTGAACTAGTTAATGATGGTGCGGAAGCAGTTACTAGGGCTTCATTGGCTTCAACTGTCCCAACTTCACCCACCACAGACTCTGCACTGGGGAGAACTGGCGAACTAGTTTCTATAGTTCCCTCACAACCACAACCCGCAGCTTCTACGGCTGATTGTTCTTCTGACATGGTTTCTCCTGTTAAATAGTTAAAAGCACCAGAAATATTCAGCTTGCCCACTAAACAACGGCGACTGTCGTCACTAGAATTTAAATTGCAGGGCAAGGCAGTTTTTAATAAAGCAGTACGTACCTTTTGGGGATCAATCTCTTCTCCCCTTTGCTTTTGCACACTGAGTAATAAAGCCGCCACCCCACTGACAATGGGAGTGGCAAAACTCGTCCCACTCAGCCGCACCGTCCCCCCTCCCGGCTTGGCTCCCAAAATATTTTCTCCAGGGGCAAGAATCCCTTGATTTTGGTAGATTTGTCCCCAGTTACTCATCTCCAAGGGCTGTCCTTGCTCGTCAGTTGCTCCCACCGCTAAGACAGTGGGGATAGCCGCAGGAACGTTTAAGCAGTCGCAACCATCGTTACCAGCAGCAGCAACAATTAAGACATTATTGTCCTTACACAATTGGACAGCTCGTTCTAACCAGTCTTCTGCTTCCCCATAATCCGTCAATTGTCCCCCACTGATATTGATAATATGTGCCCCAGCATTGACAGCTTGCTCAATGGCACGGGACAAATCCATTTGGGACAATCGGCGACGTTTATCAGTAAAAACAGGAAGGATTAACCCTTGACATTGGGGGGCAATTCCTGGCACAGGTGAGTCATGGTTGCCAAAAATCATACTGGTAACATGAGTCCCATGTTGGGACATATTACCGTTGGCGTTAGCTTCCTCCTGAACTAAAGTAGGCAGTCGGGTTAAGGAAACTCCTTGAAAACAGGGATGTGTTTGATCCACTACCCCATCCAGGACTGCCACCACAATTTGGGAGTCCCCTTTAGTTTTTGCCCATAGCTCCTTGAGTCCTGGTAATGCTCTTATATTCAGCATCAACGCTATACTGAGGTTGCTTCCTCTGCTTGTTGGTCTAGGAAGTAAATTACTATATCAGTGATTCACATAACTTGATTGTCAACAAAAATTTAACTAATTCTGCGGAATTCCCCAACCTTCTATAAGCTGGGTTCGTTATGAGTTCAAGTCTCTGCCCTTGCTCTCATCCCCCGGTTCCGAAGACTCCACCGGGGGACTTCCCGCAAGGAGTGTTAAAAATGCTTCTAATGTTTCTGCTATAAGCACAGCTCAGTAGTTATTTTAGCCTATTTCACCGATATTTTTCATAAAGTCCAGTTAGCTACAAGTTGATTGGAATTGCTTTGACTTTTGGTTGACGCTTAGCGGTTGAAATTTATATTACCGGGATAATGTCAAGCTTTTATTAATAAATCTTCTTGTTACAATCTGCTTCAAAAAGTGCAGTCTTCGCTCAAAACAATGGTACAAATGGATTACTCGGTAATTTTCTGCCTACCAAATCACTCACACCAAATCAACTCAATCAGCACAACACTCTTGTTCGCCTAATTTAAAGATGAAAGCATCTCCAAAATTCGACTTTGAGGATGAGAAGTTCAATGCACCACCTTCTCAAGTCATTCCCTGGTGTCAGATGATTAATCCCCGTTACGGAGATGATGGCATCCAGTCCTATGGTTTAGCAATTAAGTTAGATAATGCCTATGCTGTTGGGTTTCAACCTGATGAAAATTGGCAGCAGGTGGATCATGCATTTAGTTCCGGTGTGGAAACAGTTTATATCAATACTACTCCTAAACTTGTGATTGTACGTCGGGGTCCCCTTTCTGTGAAAGATAGGGAAACGGGAATTAAATTAGGCACTCTCAGGGATAATTATGATGCTTTTTTAGCAGATAAACTTAAATTTAGAACTTTTACTCGCTATTTAATTTTTTTAGTTGGCAATAATAAGAAATTTTTGCATCATCTGCCCTTACAATTAACCGTCAATGGTGCAGCAGGAGCCAGTTTTAGTAAGGCTTACTGCGAGTACCAACAAGGAAGGGTAATTAGTGGGTTTATGGGTGAATTAGAGAAGGCTTATGCAGGCTATCGCCGACAACCTTTCACTGCGAAAGGACCATTATTCCACGCCCACGGTATTTTTTGCCCCACAATTGAATGTGAAGAACGGGGAATAGAGCCGAATACGGTATTGGTGGCTTCTACAGTTGATTACCAGCATCCCACTGCTGAGACATTAACAGAATATATGATTGCCTCTGATTCCCAAGAGTCTCAAGTAATTTCTAAATATTTTGAAGAATATAAGGACTTTGGCAAGGAGAGTGTCAAAGTTGATGCGCCAAAAATGCCAGCTACTGTATCCAGCTCTTACATCTATGCTGATGAAGACGATTTTGGCTATCCTCCCTATTAGTTGAAATTTGGGGGAGCATCCCAAATATTAAATATTGTAGTGCGGGCATCTTGCCTGCATTATATATTCCCGCATTATATATTCCCGCATCAGATATTCCCGCATTAGATATTCCCACATCAGATATCCTCACATCAGATATCCCCGCATCAGATATCCTCACATCAGATATCCCCGCATCAGATATCCTCACATTAGATATTCCCACATCAGATATCCCCGCATTAGATATTCCCACATCAGATATCCCCGCATCAGATATCCTCACATCAGATATCCCCGCATTAGATATCCCCACATCAGATATCCCCACATCAGATGTTCCCACATTATACGAATTTGAAAAAAGAATGTAACACATGATTTATTTGTAGGGGCGGGGTTACGGTGGGATTACAATTGGATTTGTCGCAAACATTTTTTGATTTGGTATTAGATATTCCTGTATCAGATATCAAGGGAGCAAGATGCTCCCACTACCTAGGGTCTGCTGAATAACTTTAATATCAAGGGAGCAAGATGCTCCCACTACCTAGGGTCTGCTGAATAACTTTAAAACTCTTATCTTGTAAGCACCTCAGGCTATTTTGGTAGCAAAAAGTGCAATTCCCTTACGGGTATAAGGCTTAAAAATCTTGCATTGACAATTTATTGGAGTTCAAAAAAATGTCACTTCATGAAAATTAGCGATCGCATTTACCACATATCTTGCACCTTCTCAATAAGGGTAAGGTGGGCAATAGGTGGGTTACGGATAAATAAGGGTTTCAGGCTCTAATTTTCTCAATAATTTTGTGGTGCAAGATGTGAATTTACCCTAAAATCACTTATAAAAGTTTATTTTGCGGTATATGCAATACTTCAGTACAGTAATCATTAATTTGTAATAAATATTCATTGAACTTTACTTGAAAAGCTTGTGTAAATTATATTATTATGTTAGAAGCAGGGGTTATATATTGTGCTGTATTGGACAAAGGAAACGGTAAATTCTTAGGGGAAAACATTATACCTGAATGAAATATTGCCATTGGGCATTATTGGGTAAAAATAAAAACATCTTTTAACTAGCCAGCCATTGTTACTCATTGTAAAATACAAAAGCTTGATATAAAAACAATGATCATTGTTTTATTCAACATTTGATTAATGGTTGAAATTGAGTTTGGAAATAATTTATGTTGGCAAAAAAAAACAAACCTAAGGTAATCAAAAAAAGGTTGCAAAGGCTGCTGCTAATTATTGGCATTGCTGGTGCTAGTACCCTAATAACTATTCCTGTATTGGCTAAGTACTATCGACCATATTCCTTGTTCCAACCTACTGCTTCTAGGGGTTATCCATACCGTAATTCCACAAGAAGTATTGCTGCTACCCTAGCTCAGGATACAAAATATGCAAACTTGGTGCATGGATTAAAAAAAGCTGGTATCTTTGACAAGCTAAAAACAGGGAGATTTACAGTTTTTGCTCCCACGAATGCAGCATTTCATGCTTTATCAGCGGATCAGTTTAAACAATACAGTATACGCGAGAATCGTATCAAAGTTTTGAATTATCATATCGTGCCTGGTGATATTACTAACAAGGATGTAGATAAAGGTTCAAAAATAACTCTTGAAGGTAGTCCAATCAAAATCAATCCCGATGACAATGGCTATGTCAAGATCAATAATGCTAATGGCAAACATCCTTCTATCGTTACCAAGAATGGTGTAATAGTTGAGATTGATCGCGTACTTTTCCCTAATTAAGTAATTTTCAATATCCTTGTAACGATCTACGATTTAGGGATAAGTTATATGATGCCAAATAATTCATTGAGATAGCAATGAATTTGCAAAATACATCTGTTGACAAAACAAAATGAATTTTATTTTTTAGGCAAGACGAGTATTTAACAAATACCCGTCTTTTGTTTAGAAGGAATTATTGCCAATTACCCACCATCACAAATGGTGCCCAAAAATGGGGATGACGGAAAGCTTCATTTTTACCTCTAATTAAAGCTAACTGTGCTTTTTGGAGTGCTTGTGCTTTATTAATCTTAGTCTTTTTGGCAGTTTTTAAGTGAGTATAAAATTCACCCATTAATGTAGCAGTACTTTCATCCACTACAGACCACAAAGTTGCTAGGGTACTGCGCGTACCGGCTCGTACCGCTACTCCTGCTAACCCCAAAGCAGCTCTATTGTCTCCACTTGCTGTTTCACAAGCACTGAGAACTAATAATTCTATGGGTTGGGGTGGGATTAAAGTATTATCTTGCAGTAAGGTATTTAATTCCTTGATATCAATACGCTTGTCCCAAGAAAGAATGAAAGTTTTTTCTTCATTGGAGCTAAATTGACCATGGGTAGCCAAGTGAACGATGGGGAGACGGGAAGCAACGATCGCATCTCTTACGGATTTAGTGGTAAATTGATCGTTGAGTAATATTTTTTTGGTCAGTCCTAATTCCCTAATTTTCCTCAATTCTGTGGGTACATTTTCTAAGTCTGGGAAACCTTCATGGACAGGAAAATCGGTGCGGGTTTGACTGAGTCCGGCTGTCAAAACTTTAAAATCAACTCCTGCAATGGGTTTGGGGTTCACTAATCGTAAACCAGGAGCTATAGCGATCGCATATTCTTCTATGAGAAAATTCTTACCATTATGTAAAACAGCCATTGGTATATTTCTCAGTTTTCCATCCAGAACAAAGACCAAGGTTTTCACCTTTGCATTCTCTAGATCATCTTCTAGAGGTTCAATTAACCAATTGTAAACTTTCTGATATTCAGGTAAAAATCCCGATACTTGACTTTCTGCATCTAATAGAGAACGACGTACTCTATCTAGAGTATTTTCAAAGTCATTATCTGTAATTTTTGGCGTGTAAAGTTTGATTGGTTGTTTATTGGGCAAACTCAGCAGAACCTGTAGTTTATCTGGGGAGCCGACTTTATTATTGAGAATGATGGGATAAATTACTGCTGCTTGCTTATCTAAGCGATCGATATCTTGAGGTTTTTCATCTGCACAAACTTCACGGAAAAAGTTATTCAGTTCGGATAATTGCAAAGACTCAATTACATCACGAGCCTGGCCAAGAAATTCTTGCACCTCTTCATCTTTATCTTTTACAGCTTTGTTGTTAGCACTCTGTAAAGAACTAGCATATTCCAAATCTAGTTCTACTAATTGTCTATACACAGGTTCCACAGTATCCCGGAAAGAAAACCGTAATTCTGGATTCACCGCAACTAAATCACCCCGTAATGCCTGCAAAGCATCATAAGATTTTGTGTAAGCAGCGATCGCATCTTTAATATCTCCTTGCTGTTTCCGTATCCTTCCCAACTGCCAGAAAAATAGATAAGATACCTCAGGAGCATCAAGGGATGAAATAGTGGCTAAAGATTGTTTCGTAAATTTTTCCGCTTGAGATAAGGTTTGATTATTTCCGCTCAATTCATATAATTGACCACGGTATCCCCAGCCATAAGCTTCTGCTCTTTTATCTCCGATAGTTTTCGCTTGGTTAATAGCTTGAACGAGAATTTTTTCCGTGTCATTAAAATCAGGTAATTGAGAATTAGCCTTGACTTGAGAGTTATTCTTGTCTAATAACTTAACCAAACTACGGGCAAGATTAATTTGCATATAAACCCCCGTGCGACTGGGAGATAAATTCTGAATTTGGGGTTGTACTGATGCCCAAATATTTTGTGCTGCTGATAAATTTTCGGCTGGTATTTCCTTCCTTTTCAGCAACAAACCCAGTTTATTTAACTGTGCTTGTTGTCGAATAATTGGTGATGGAGATAACTGGATTACTTGGTCATAAGCTGATAATGCTTCTACTTTATAATCTTCTCGCAAATCAAGAATTATTTCCCCATCTGCCAAGGTTTTGAAGGTATTACCCAAACTCAGGTAACTCGCCACTTGTTCTTGGGGATTATTTAATTGTTTAAACATATCTATGCTAGTTTGTAGCACTAGTTGAGATTGTCCCAGCTCACCAATAAAGCGGAGAGTTTCACCTAAACTTCTTAAGCCCAAAGCTGTTGTGTATGGGGTAGTAGAAGCTTTAGCTTTTTGCAATCTTTTTTCTAACTCAGTATTGTTTTTCTCTGATTGATTTTCATTGTTATTGTTTATATTTAACTTACGTAATTCTTCACAACTACCAACTTGTAAATAATCATTTAAAACACCCAATATAGTTTTACAAGCACGGGGGTGTAGACCCAAATCTTGCATGACTTGGGATTGGTTAATCTGACTTTGGGCAACTTTATCTGCATCTTTGAGTTGGCTATATATTTTCGTAGATTGCTGCCAACTTTTGAGTGCATCTGATGATTGTCCAGTCTCCCTTTGTAATAAACCTTGAATATCCCAGCTTTCAGCTAGGATTTTTTGCTTTTCTTTACTTGTAGGTTGGACTTTCAGTATTTCGATGCTCTGATTAATAACTTTTTTTGCTTCTTCCCATTGTTGTAGTTGTTGATAGCTCAAAGACAAATTACTTAAAGCCATCGCCTGATTTAACTTGTCTCCTCTACCTGCAAAAAATTTTGCTACTTTCGACCATGCAGTGACTGCTTCAGAGAACTGTCCTGAGCGATATAATTCAATAGCTCGTTTAACCTGTTGTTCATTACCTGACTGAGATTGTACCGTAGGAGTGGGTACAGAAATTTTGGCAATTACAGGTAAAGCACTGGAAATAAGAAATAAGCAAACAAGTAGAAAAGCTCCACCTTTTTTGTAAATTTTTTGTAAAAAAAACTTGACTTTTCGAGTAATTTTCATTTTTTGAAACAGCATTTTTAATGTCTCCGATTATTCCGATTATATAGAGTAATTTGCAGTTGAGAGCCAGATAAACCTCACCTTCGCTTTGTGCCATGCAAACATCTTTCCCTCTCCTTAACAAGGAGAGGGATGTCCGCAAGGACAGGGTGAGGTTTCCACAGAATATTGGGTATTTGAGCAATTCTGTACAACTCCATAGAGTAAGGACAGGGATATCTGTAAGGGAGCATCCCAAATGTTTAAATTTGTAGTGCAGGCATCTTGCCCGCTTGTAGTGCAGGCATCTTGCCTGCTTTGTATATAAAGGGAGCAAGATGCTCCCACTACGGCATATTTTGGAAAAATTGGAATGCTCCCTATCCCTAAGGACAGGGTGAGGTTTCCAAAGAATATTGGGCATTTGAGCAATGCTGTACAACTTCGTAGAGCAAGGTAAGGAAAAGAAGGTGAGGTAAAATTTGTACCTCATGGAAGTGACATTCACAATATGTGACAGTAGGGTGGGCAATGCCCACCTTACTAAATACACCTCATCTAGCATGGGAAATATCATCAACGCCTTACCTCGCTGCACAAAGTCCTTTATGACTAGTACGTTGAACACCCGTACTATTAGGATCGTAAGCTGTAAGTACTATCTGACCCTTACTGTTAAATACCCATCCTTGAGCAGGTACAAACCTCTTCGCCGTGGGAGTAGATTTTGGTTGACTGGCAGTGGAATTACTAGCAGTAGTCTTACTGGCTACAGATGTTGCTAAACCTACCCGCACCGTACCACTACTTAAGTCTTGAGCAGGGCTAGTTGGTAAACCACCCCGTCCAGTTGCAACAAATGTACTACCAGCACCTTGTTGACAGGGGTTTTGGGCGACTAGATTCTTGGCATCTACAACCGTTTCTGGTAATTCCACTAACCCATTGGTGGGATCTACTTCTGGGTTGTTAATGGTTATAATGCCACTTAATGCTGGATTACCTCCAGTGGCGCTAATGTCATTAGTTGGTACTTGGCTGAAGTTTTGAATACCTAACCTTTCTAAGTCTTGCTGGCTGCGAATTGTAAACCCAAATATACCAAGGGCATCAATCTTAATTGCACCTCCTTGCCGTTGGGCACTGGCACTTATATCGCTGTTTTCGTTAGGTAAAGCTACCAGTACGCCAGTTTTAATATCGATGTTACCGCCGTCAGTGTTAGAGGCTGTAGAGATTGTGCCACCACGGCGTAGGAGTAAAAGCTCGTCTACTCGTATATCAATATCTCCACCCTTTTTTTGTCCCCGGTTTTCCGCAGAAATTTTACCCTTATCCCGGACAATTAATGTGTTTGTGTTAAGTTTTACAAGTCCACCATTCCCTGTACTTCCTTGTCTAGCTTCTGCACTGATTTGACTAGTGAACACACGATTTGTTGTTTTCGCGGTAGCTTCTCCGTAAACTTCTATAAATTCCTTAGCATTAATTTGTAATATACCTGCATCACCATCACCTTCAGTCAATACTGTTATTACACCTCCATCTCTAACGCGCAATCTATCAGTTTCGATGGTGACAGTGCCGCCAAAATCACCTTTGGGTGGAACCTCGGTTTCATCTTCATCCACTTGAAAGCCAGCAAATATACCTCCCTCAAAGAAGTCTGCTTTACCTGGTGTGTCATAGATATCGATATCCTTAGCGCGAATGAATAAATTGCCTCCATTCCCTTCTCCGAAAACAGCGACTTGAATTTTGCCACCATTCCCAATACTCAAGCGTGGGGTTTCGACGGTTAGGTTTCCACTTTTACCTTCGCCTTGGATATTGACTTGAGAAAACAAGCCAGCAGGGTTTCTACGTGGTTTTGTAGGATCTTCTGGGTTGTCTGAAAATACTTTTCCGATGATTTCTACAGACTCGGAAGCTTTAACGGTGAGATTACCTGCATCTCCCTTACCGAAAGTCGAAGTTCCTACTTGGGAGTTTCTAATCACCAATTTTTTCGTATCGATGGTTAAATTTCCAGCTTTTCCCGTGCCTCCGGAACGAACCCTAACCCTTATACTACTATTTTTCCCAGGGTCTTCTGTGCCTAGAACTTCTACTAATTCAGTGGCTTTGATGAACAAGTCACCACCCTTCCCTCCTCCAGAAGTACTGGAAGTAATTATTGTACCATTTGTTACTTTCAAAAAATCTGTGTTGAAATTGAGATTTCCCGAGTTACCTTGTCCAACAGCAACGGATTGTATTTGAGTGCCATTGATGAACGAGAGTGAGCCTGTGGTGATATCTATTCCTCCACTGTTGCCAACAGCATCACCTAACACGTTACTGAATATAGAACCATTATCAAAGGAGACATTATCACCAGCTGTGATATTTATTTTTCCCGAATCTCCTCGTCCAAAAGTGGCAGATGCTATAAAAGCACCATTTGTGACAGAAAGTGAGCCTGTGGTGACGTTAATGTCTACCCCTCCACTGTCGCCGACAGCATCACGCAATACGTTGTTAATTATAGAACCATTATCAAAGGATACATTTTCACTAGCTACAATTTTTACCTTGCCCGAATTTCCTTGTCCAAAAGTGTTAGATTGTATTGAAGACCCATTTGTGAACGAGAGTGAGCCTCTGCTGACGGTGATGTCTACCCCTCCACTGTTACCGACAGCATCACTTGATACGTTACTGAATATAGAAGCATTATCAAAGGAGACATTATCACGAGCATTGATACTTATCTTTCCAGAATCTCCTTGTCCAACAGCAACGGATTCTATTTGAGCGCCATTTGTGAACGAGAGTGAGCCTTTGCTGACGGTGATGTCTACCCCTCCACTGTTGCCGACAGCATCAGACAAAACATTATTGAATATAAAACTTCCATTTTCTCCACCATCCACGGAAACAGTGTCACGAGCATTGATATTTATCTTTCCAGAATTTCCCTGTCCAAAAGTACTAGTGCTAATGGAACCACCATTATTCAACACAACTGAACCAGCTTTGATATTTACATCACCACCAGTACCAGTAGCATTAGTATTCACCTGATTATTAACTGAACTACCTCTATCAGCTATTGTGATAGTTTCCAAAGCATTTAATGTGATGTCTCCTGCTTGACTACCAACAGAACCAGGATTTGTTGCTAATCCCCCACAAGCTTCATCTGCACCAATTCCAGCACAAATATCACTACTACCGCGAACATTAATGTTTCGAGCATTGATGCTAATGCTACCTTTATCTCCACTAGTAACATCCACTTCAGCCGCATTCAAGGATACATCCGCTCGTGCCACATTCTCAGGAAAACTCAGGCTTAAATCGTTATTTATCTTAACTGTTCCCTCAGCAGCCAGCGCTCCTAACTCAATTCTTCCTCCCGGCGCTCTGAGTCTTCTACCATTTAAGTTAATTGCACCACCCACAAAAGCCAAAGTTTTTCCTGGCTGTACCTCAAAAGAGAGTGATTGAGGTGTTGGATTGTCTTGACTATTACCAATGGTAATATTCCCCGGATTATCCCGAAACTTCAACCCAACAGGCATATTCACCGTCAACAAGGCTGGTGCTTGAGGATTGCTGGCACTAAACTCAAACCCATTGTCAAAAGTGAAACTGTCTGCTGTACTGGCAAAAAAGGAACCAGCTACATCCAAACGAGCATTCTGTCCAAATATAATCCCATTGGGATTGGCAAAAAACAAGTTCGCATTGCCTAAAACCCCTAAGGTTCCCAAAATATTAGAAGCATTACTCCCTGTCACTCGACTAATAATATTTTCAATTCCCGTTGGATTGGAGAAATAAGCTCCCCTTCCTTCATCAATATCGAACTTACTAAAACTATGGAAGAGGTTTTTACCGCGAGT
>JASJCJ010000203.1 GCA_030066045.1 Calothrix sp. MO_167.B12 | reverse complement strand
CGGGCAACTCAGGCCCATCATGGATCGTCGAGACAAATATCACCACTAAAATCAGTAAAGGTGAGTCAGCGCGGTGGACGGGTTCCCCGGCATAAAGCGACTGACGAACCCGAAGGGTGACGCGACCTGCACGATTAAGCCGACTAAAGGTAGAGTAACTGTTCCAAAACAATATTGAGATCCGTTTGGGGAGGGGCACTTCCTAAACGTTAAATAAAAATGCCTGTGGAGGCGGTCTGGCGGGGGTAGTCAACATAAGTTGATTGTCTAGTTAAGAGCCTAAGAGACAGGAAGAAAAGGTGGAGTAGCACGGGTTTACCCTGCTACGGAATAGCCTTTTTGAATCCCCTTCGTTTCAACAAGGGGAGTATGTCAAATCTCAATTAAAGTATTAAAGATAATAGTTTGTAAATTAGGCGGAATAGGGATGTTAAAGCAACGGTAACTAATCCAGCTGCCACAGATATAATTAATACTTGGGGAATACTGAAGCCCCCTCGCAATATAGGTAGAAAAAATATCAGTCCGAAGGTAATAGCGGGGATAATTAATAAATCCGATTTTTCCAGCCAGCGTCTGCTTTGAGCGACAATTAATCCTCCTAGAATTACTGCTCCAATTACCAAGGTTGGTAGGGGAGATTTCAAGGGGCTGTAAAGAGCAATTGCAATTAGACCAGCTTCAAAGCCGCTAAAGGCTGCTCCTGTTAACATTTCTAGGGTAGAAAATGGAGCCACAGCAGGTTTCTTGCTAAGTGCTGTTTTGGGGGTAGCTGGCTGGATTGGCTGTGGTTGTGGCTGTGGTTGTGGCTGTGGCTGAACTGAACTAGATGTTGGAGGTGGAGATGGGGAGCGAGCATCAAGGGCATTCCAAACTTCCTCTGCCGACTGGAACCGTTGATTGGCAGCACTCAGCAACATTTTATCCACCACATCTCCTAATTGGGGACTGACATTGGCTTGCGATCGCCACTGCCATTGGTTACTATAAGCATCAATTAAGGAAGTAATCTCTGTGACTCCCGTCAGCATACTGACAATTGTCACCGCTAAGGCATATAAATCCGTCGAAGGAAACACCTTACTACCAGACATTTGCTCTGGGGGTGCGAACCCCATTGAGTATATTCCCGTAGAAGAAGGCGCGCCCGCAGCCGCATTTGCTACCTGTTTCACCGCACCAAAATCTAACAAGTAAAACTTGCCATTGCTGTGGCGCATAATGTTAGAGGGTTTGATATCTCGGTGGATAACCCCCTTGTCATGGACAAACTGGAGAACAGGCAGAATCGAGCGCAATACTTCTAATGCCTCTGCTTCGGAAAACTTACCCTCTTCATTCAATATCTCTTCCAGGGTTTTACCTTGGATATACTCCTGGACTAAATAAAAGAATTGGTCTTCCCATCCTGCTCGTAAACTGGGGACAGTGATCGGAAAAAAGGCGTATAAATCGGGGATTTGTTTGTGTTCGTGACCGATTTGTTCTAGAACTAACGCTTCTCGCTCAAATAAATCATGTGCTAGTTGTAACTGATGACTACTGAGGTTGCCAACAGGTTGAAATTGCTTAACCACACATTGGCGCATAGTAGGAGTATAGCGATCGCTTGCCAAAAAAGCTGCTCCAAAACCCCCTCTTCCCAGCAATTTTTGTGGTATATATCGCCCCGCCAGAATTAAGGGCATTCCACAGGTGGTACAAAATTTTTGTTGGATTGTTTTCAGAGTTGCTTTGTCATCTAGATCCGCAAAATAATTGTGGGGGCGATGACAACCCGGACGAGTGCAGTAAACTTCCATGAGAGTAACTATTCGGTAGTCATTGGATGAGTGATAAGCTGTTGTGCAGCTAAATTGTATAAGCTGAAAACGTCAAATTATTGTAGTGCGGGCATCTTGCCCGCGTCCGATATACAAATTAAATACGCCACAGCTTATCTATGTAATTTTCCCATGTAGGGAAGAAAACCAACTTTCAGTTACACCCTTAGGTGTAAATGAAATTGTCACTATGGCACTACTGTACAGCTGTTACCTCACATCACCCATAGCCCATATTCCCAGAATAGTCAGCAGTTTTTCACTATTATTGACAAATTTGAAGAGTACGAGAGTTACAGGAGTTTAGAAGTATTGTAGGTACTCCAGGCAATTAGTGCCGTACTCCAGGCACTTAATTACACAACTTCTGTAACTCCATCATAAATAACGCAGTTGGAGTGGCTCCTCCTGCGATTCATTGATTATTGACTATCAACCGGATGACACACCGGACGCGGGGACACACCGGACGCGGAGCGCTCTGTGTCCGGTGCCCCGTGTCCGGGGCGGTAAGCTCCAAGGGTCCTCCTCTCCCATCAAAATCTGCGATTTGATGGCTCCCGATTGGTGGGCACCTCAAGCCCCCACCACATCGGTGGAGGAGTGCGTCTGGTGCGTCTGGTGCGTCTGGTGCGTCTGGTGCGTCTGGTGCGTCTCTTCTTGACTCTCTGACTACAATCATCCGGTGTTCCCTATTCCCTGTTGCCTTGAATACAATTTTAGCCTTCATCGGCATTGGAAATTGCTGGGTCTAAAGCATTTGCCACTAAGGATTTTGGTGATGATTTTAACATACTTTCTTTTAAGCCTGGTGTGGCAAATTGGGGTAAGATTTCTTGACTAAAAGCTTCTGCTGCTTTGGACTTGTAGCGATTAGGATTATAAATTAGCCACAAAGTCCTTTGTACAACTACGCCTTCAACGGAAGCAGAATGTAACACCCCCATTTGTAATTCTTTGACAATGGCACTATTGGAGACAAATGCGGCCCCTAAACCAGCTTGTACCGCATTTTTGATGGCTTCGATGGAATTTAATTCCATTTCTATTTTGAACCTTCTGGTGTCAATATCCGCCTTAACCAGCACATGATCAATCACCTTACGGATTGTAGACTGGGAATCCAAAGTGATGAATTGTAATTTATACAGATCTTCCTTGTGGATTTTATCTAATTTGGCAAAGGGATGGAACACGGGCAGAATGAGTACCAACTCATCCTCAGAATAAGGAATCATTTCCAGGGATTCTGCCAATTCTGTAGGTACTTCACCGCCAATGATTGCCATATCCACTTGTCCGTTAACCACACTCCAAGCAGTGCGACGGGTAGAGTGGACGTGTAATTGTACCGCCACATCTGGATATTTTTGTCGGAATAACCCAATCATCCGGGGTAATAAATAAGTGCCAGTGGTTTGGGAAGCACCGACAATTAAAGTACCTCCTTGGAGATTTTGTAAATCTTCGATCGCTCGACAGGTTTCTTGACAAAGACTGAGGATTTTTTCCCCATAATTCAGCAGCAGATGGCCTGCTTCTGTGAGTTGGGCACGTCGTCCGCCGCGATCGAACAAAGGTACATCTAATTGCCTCTCTAAGTTTTGCACTTGCAAACTTACAGCAGGTTGGGATACGTATAAACTATCAGCGGCGCGTTTGAAGCTCCCTTCTACAGCGATTGCTTTAAGAATACGTAATTGATCTAAAGTGAAAGGAAGGTCAGACATAAGGTTCAACCTAGATATGTGAAAGGAGCAGCATTGGCAGTTAGCCAGGAATTGTTCATTTTCTGATTTACATTATCAATTTATGGCATCTTTTATTTAGGAGGTTTGACCAAAAAAAAGACCGTAGTACAAAATTTTGACTCAAGGTCTCCTTTGAATACTTTGTGGTATTGGTTGTACAGAGTTAAGTTTTCTTTAAATTACTTCATCTATGTATACGATTTTGCCACCTTGGTTGACCAACAGTCATTTTACAATCTTGGGTTTACTGTTATTATTTGCCATCATCCATAGCGGTGGAGCAGCTTTACGCCCTTGGGCAGAGAAAAAAATTGGCAATCGACTATACCGGGTTTTCTTTGCCTTAGCTAGCTTGCCCCTAGCTGTCATTTTAATTATCTATTTTTTTAATCACCGCTATGATGGGATTCAACTTTGGCAAGTCCAGGGCTTACCGGGAGTTCAATTATTTGTGTGGATTTTGTCAGCAATTTCCTTTTTTTTCCTGTATCCGGCTACCTTCAATCTACTCGAAATTGCTGCCATCTTTAAACCTCAAGTCCATCTGTACGAAACTGGAATTATTCGCATTACCCGCCATCCTCAGATGGTAGGGCAACTAATTTGGTGTATTGCCCATACCCTATGGCTGGGTACTAGTTTTACCTTGGTAACATCAGTAGGTTTAGTATTACACCATTTATTTGGGGTTTGGCATGGCGATCGCCGTTTGGCTTGGCGTTATGGTTCCGCCTTTGAGCAAGTAAAGCAACGCACCAGTATTATTCCCTTTGCTGCCGTTATCAATGGACAGCAAACTTTGCAATGGCAAGAATTCTTACGCCCTGCTTATGTGGGAGTTGTCATATTTATTTTCCTGTTGTGGTGGTCTCACCCCCTATTAATAACAGCAACTAGTAAGGTAGTATTTTAGTTTTCGATGGCTGCCACCTAGAAATATTTGATACCAAAGAAATTATTCAGACTCACCAATCGCCACCGAATCAATGTAGGATGGGAACAAATAGCTGTCAGTAGGGGTGCGCTCAGTAATTTTGAGTTTTAATATTGGTAGTGGTCAGTTAATGGCTTATGAAGGGGACTCAATCCCAAGTCAGTCCCTATTCCTTCCCCAGCGATCGATAGAAGTTGAGAATACCAAAATTGAATTTTGATGTCACCGGCTCTAAACAGCCAAGGACAATATCAAAAACCCAAGTATGTATATTCCTCACCATAGGGAAATACAAATTTTTCTCGGCTACTACCTAGCACTTACCTGATAGCTAGTTAATATATGAAAACCAGATAATTCTAGAGGCATCATGGTGTTGTCGGTTAGTGAGCGGACGTTTAATCAAGAAGTTTTAGAATCCCCCATTCCTGTGTTGATCAATTTTGAAGCGCCTTGGTGTGGCTTATGTCGCCTAGTCCATCCCCTTCTGTTACAATTCCAAACCGAATGTGGTGGAGATATTAAATTAGTGGGAATTAATGCTGATGAAAATTTTAAGTTATCCAATCGTTATCGGTTGAAATCATTGCCCACCTTGATTTTGATAGAAAATGGAATTATCAAACAGCGTTTAGAAAGCTTTCGCGGTAGGGAAGATCTCCGTCAAGCTCTAAAACAGATAAAAGATAGCTATAACAAATTTAGTCAAACATACAACAGTTCAGAATTAGACTTGGGATGCCGTTCAGCTTAATCAACCGCTGAGCGGAGCGTCAAAAATCAACCCCCCTCTTACTCCCCCCAAGGGGAGAAGTCACACATTCAAAAGTATTACCCTATCAAGGCATGGTGGGAGCGTGAGAACTCCTACGCTTTAGCGAGGGAATGAAACGAATTTTAGACTTTAGCTGTTGACTCCACAAACATAATTCGCTCATCAACCCAACAAATCTAAAACCAAGATTAACTGCTCACTCAACCGTTGTTGGGTGAGTTACTTTATGCTCAAGAGTGTCTGTCACAATTCTTAACAATTTCCAGAATATACAGTTGCCAGTAGATGGACGCTCACTTTCTGGGAGTCAAAGTCCTTGCAGAAACTTCAATCAAACGATTTCCATCCTGGGAACAGTCACCCTCCAGGTATCTAGAAGGATCGGATACTAGCTGAAACTTTTGGCAGAAGTGGGGAAAATGGTTGAAGGACTTCTGTAGGAGTAGTAGGGCAAGAAAAGTTCAAGCTTAGAGCTAAAATCCCGTTCCTAGGTTTGTAGCTTTATCCCGACCCTGCCAATTCCCTGGGAACTTCCAATTTAATTTTTCTAGGTAATTATGGGAGGAGACCTCTTAACCTTATAATCTTTCTTCTATTTTCCAGCTAGAAGTATTATCAATTTGGGTTTACCCCATAAAGCAGTCACAATTAAGGGAGAAGCTTTGTGTTAACACAAACCATTCCCATGTAACTGCTACTGTCCTTAAAGTTAGTGAACAATTCTCAACGTAGACATTAGTGATGGAAGTAATCTATCAGTATTCCTGGCTGATTCCAGTGTTGCCCCTATTGGGGGCAATGGTTGTCGGTCTTGGGTTAATCTCTTTCAATCAGGTGACAAACAATCTGCGGCAGTGGAATGCAGCATTGATTATTTCCCTGATGGGTGTGGCAATGGGTCTTTCCATTGCCTTGTTGTGGAGTCAAATTCAAGGACATCCAACCTATACCCATATTTTTGAATGGGCAGCAGCAGGGAATTTTCACCTGAGTATGGGCTACACAGTTGACCACTTAACAGCCCTGATGCTGGTTATTGTAACAACGGTAGCCTTCCTAGTCATGATTTACACTGATGGCTACATGGCTCATGACCCAGGATATGTGAGGTTTTACTCATATCTGAGCTTATTTGGTTCCTCCATGCTGGGTCTAGTAGTAAGTTCCAACCTCGTACAGATTTACATTTTCTGGGAACTGGTGGGGATGTGTTCTTACTTGCTGGTGGGCTTTTGGTACGATCGCAAGTCCGCAGCAGATGCCTGCCAAAAGGCTTTTGTGACCAACCGGGTAGGAGACTTTGGTCTACTGCTGGGTATTCTGGGCTTATTTTGGGCTACAGGCAGCTTTGATTTTGATGTCATGGGCGATCGCCTAGCTCAATTGGTAGAGACGGGTTCCTTGAGCAATTTCCTGGCGGTACTGTTTGCAATTCTGGTGTTCCTTGGCCCGGTTGCCAAATCAGCTCAGTTTCCTCTCCATGTGTGGCTCCCAGATGCGATGGAAGGTCCAACACCCATTTCTGCTCTGATCCACGCAGCAACGATGGTGGCAGCAGGGGTGTTTCTGATTGCCCGGATGTACCCGGTATTTGAACATGTACCAGCGGCAATGAATGTCATTGCCTGGACGGGAGCATTTACAGCCTTCTTAGGGGCAACCATTGCCATTACCCAGAATGATATTAAAAAGGGTCTAGCTTACTCCACCATCTCCCAACTTGGTTACATGGTGATGGCCATGGGAGTAGGTGCTTACACCGCCGGACTATTCCACTTGATGACCCACGCCTACTTTAAGGCAATGCTCTTCCTTGGTTCCGGTTCGGTTATTCACGGCATGGAAGGGGTTGTTGGTCACGATCCCGTATTAGCCCAGGATATGCGGTTAATGGGCGGACTGCGGAAATATATGCCCATCACATCCATTACCTTCTTGATTGGTTGTTTGGCAATTTCCGGGATTCCTCCCTTTGCTGGTTTCTGGTCCAAGGATGAAATTTTAGGGGCAGCTTTTCAATCTAGCCCAATGCTCTGGGGTGTTGGCTGGCTAACCGCTGGTATTACCGCCTTCTATATGTTCAGAATGTATTTCTCCACCTTTGAAGGCAAATTCCGGGGTACTGACCAGAAAATTAAGCAACAGCTAAAACAAGCCGCGACCATTATCTTGGAAGTAGAATCTGGCGAACCAGTACCTTCCTTTGGTCCTGGAGCCATGAAACATGGCGAATTAGCTGCCACAGGAAGTAGCCATGATTCTCACGGGCATCACAGCGATTCTCCTCATGAATCACCCTGGACAATGACCATGCCCTTAGCAGTTTTGGCAGTACCTTCCATTTTGATTGGTTTAGTAGGTACTCCCTTCGGCAACCGCTTCGAGGAATTCATCTTTGCTCCCAGCGAAACCTTGGCAGAAGTAGTGGAAAAAGCTGCTGAGGTTGACCTACATGAGTTTTACATTATGGCTGGTGGTTCCGTAGCTATTTCTGTAGTGGGAATTACCTTGGCTTGCTTGATGTACTTGTGGGGCAAAATCGATCCTGATGCGATCGCAGCTAAAATCAAGCCACTTTACAACCTATCCCTCAATAAGTGGTATTTTGACGACATTTACCATAGTGTGTTTGTCTTGGGCTTGCGTCGCCTAGCTAGACAAGTTCTGGAAGTTGACTTCCGGGTGGTAGATGGGATCGTCAACTTGACGGGCTTTTTCACCTTAGTAAGTGGTGAAGGACTCAAATATTTTGAAAATGGTCGCGCTCAGTTCTATGCCCTGATTATCTTTGGCGCAGTCTTGGGCTTAGTGATTGTATTTGGCGTGACCTAGGAAGAGGGAGGGAAGGAGTGAAGGAGGGAAGGAGTGAAAGAGGGAAGGAGGGAAGGAGGGAAAGAGGGAAGGAGTGAAGGAGGGAAGGAGTGAAGGAGGGAAGGAGGGAAGGAGGGAAAATCCCAAATTTCCATTAGGTTTTTCCACAACTGTAGACGCACAGCGTCTACACTCCCCCACTTCCCCACTCCCCCACTTCCCCACTCCCCCACTCCCCCACTCCCCCCACTCCCCCACTCCCCCCACTCCGGGCGGGGAAACCCCGCCCCTACTCCCCACTGTTTCCTTGAAATTTGTAATAATTATTCACATTTTTCTGAATAAAAGATGCAGGATGCAGTCACTAACCTTCATCTTTTTTTATTTTTGTTAAAACAACATAACAATAACGTTTAAATCCTGGAAAAACTGTTAGTTAATAGCTAGTAGCTGATAGCCGAAAATTATTTTTATAGATTCCTAACGACTCCCATGAATACAGCTAATTTCCCCTGGCTGACAACAATCATTCTGTTACCAGTAGCGGCATCACTGCTAATTCCCATCATTCCGGATAAAGACGGTAAAACAGTACGTTGGTACTCCTTGATAGTGGGATTGGTAGATTTTGCCATCATTGTTGCAGCCTTTTATACTGGGTATGATTTCTCCAATCCCGACTTGCAGCTAGTGGAGAGTTACCCTTGGGTTCCACAATTAGATTTGAATTGGTCAGTAGGGGCAGATGGCTTATCCATGCCCCTAATTATTTTGACTGGATTCATTACCACCTTGGCGATTTTAGCTGCTTGGCCAGTAACACTAAAGCCCAAGCTATTTTATTTTTTGATACTGGCGATGTATGGCGGACAGATTGCTGTGTTCGCCGTTCAAGATATGCTGCTATTTTTCTTAGTGTGGGAACTGGAATTGATTCCGGTGTACCTGCTGTTAGCTATTTGGGGAGGTAAAAAGCGGCAATACGCAGCCACCAAGTTTATTTTGTACACAGCTGGTGGTTCCCTATTTATTTTGGTAGCGGCCTTGACTATGGCGTTTTATGGCGATACAGTCACATTTGATATGCGATCGCTTGCCCTTAAAGATTATGCCCTGAACTTTGAACTCTTACTCTATGGGGCTTTCTTGATTGCTTATGCCGTAAAATTACCGATTATCCCTCTCCATACTTGGTTACCAGATGCCCACGGAGAAGCAACCGCCCCTGTGCATATGTTGTTAGCGGGTATTCTCTTGAAAATGGGTGGTTATGCCTTAGTTCGCATGAATGCAGGGATTTTACCTGGTGCCCATGCTTATTTCGCCCCAGTATTAGTAATTTTGGGGGTAGTTAACATTATTTACGCTGCCCTGACATCCTTTGCCCAGCGCAACCTCAAACGTAAAATTGCTTACTCATCCATTTCTCACATGGGCTTTGTCACCATTGGGATTGCTTCCTTTACCGATTTGGGTATGAGTGGAGCAGTATTGCAAATGGTTTCCCATGGCTTGATTGGAGCGAGCTTATTCTTCTTAGTAGGGGCAACCTATGATCGGACACACACCCTGATGTTAGATGAAATGGGGGGTGTGGGTAAACGGATGCAGAAGATTTTTGCCATGTTTACCACCTGTTCTATGGCTTCTTTGGCTTTGCCTGGAATGAGTGGTTTTGTGGCAGAGTTAATGGTATTTGTGGGTTTTGCCACCAGTGATGCCTATAACTCTACTTTTAAGGTGATTGTTGTCTTCTTGATGGCAGTTGGGGTAATATTGACACCCATTTACTTGCTTTCCATGTTGCGGGAGATTTTCTACGGTGATGAGAACAAAGAATTAGTTGCTCATCAAAAGCTCATTGACGCTGAACCCCGCGAAGTATTTATTATTGCTTGTTTGTTAGTACCAATTATTGGCATTGGTTTGTATCCCAAAATTTTGACTCAAGTGTACGATTCTACAACTGTGCAGTTGACGGCAAGATTGCGTGATGCTGTACCGACTTTGGCACAGCAAAAAGTACCTGCGGTGTCCATGCGCGCGCCGGATATAGGTAGTTAGATATTTGACTTTTAGTTAATCTTGAAAAGCAGGTTTTGTACCTGCTTTTTTTGTGGCATTGTCATTTTCTCACGCCCCAGGCGCAGATGTTTTCGGGGAGCGCGATGCACCCCGCCCCTAGTGCATCATCCAAGTATTTATTCGTGATTGATAATTACAAAAAGTTTTACGATGGAACCGGAGCCAGGTAAAAACTAAAATTTGCTTACATCTATGTTTGGCTACGGAAATTCAGTAAGATACTGAAATGATAGACCATGATCGCCTATTTAAAGAACTCCTATCTAACTTTTTCCCTGAGTTTATTGAGCTATTTTTTCCGGATATCAGTAACGAGTGGGAACCAAACTCATTACAGTTTTTACCATTGGAAGTGATTACTGATGTCACTGAGGGGGAAAAGAAAATCCTTGACATTGTTGTGCAAGCATCATTGAAAAGCCAAGATACCTTATTTATCGTTCACACCGAACATCAATCCTACTCCCAGACTGGCTTTAATCGACGAATGTTTACCTATTTTGCTCGGTTGCACGAAAAATATGCACTTCCCATTTATCCGATTGTTATTTATTCCCACGATAACCCCAAAACACCCGAACCAAGTTCCTATCGGCTGGAGTTAGCAAAGAAAGTCATATTAGAGTTTAATTATGACACTATCCAGTTAAATCAATTACATTGGCAGGATTTTGTGAATCAGCACAACCCCGTGGCTAGTGCTTTGATGGCAAAAATGCAGATGAATGTCACTGAACGTCCCCAAGTCAAACTAGCATCATTACAATTATTAACAACTCTCGGACTTAACCCCGCACAAGTACAGTTAATTTCCGGCTTTATTGATACATATTTGCAATTTAATTCTGAAGAAGAAGTGGTGTTTCAAGAGCAAATTGCTAGCATTGAACCAAAAGAACAGGAGAAAGTTATGGAGATAGTCACTAGTTGGATGCGAAAAGGAATTGAACAAGGGGAAAAGCAAGGAGAATTAAAATTGCTAATGCGCTTACTTAACCATCGCTTGGGAGAAATTAATCCACAGTTAAAGGGTAGAATTGAAAATCTGTCAACCCCTGAGCTAGAAAATTTGGGTGAAGCACTGCTGGATTTTTCTTCTGTTGCAGATTTGGAAGCTTGGTTGGAGAATCTCGGCTAGTTGCATATGAACAATTTGCCTCTTAATATTCCCTCAAATCTAAAAGTTACCGAAGAGCAATTTGCACTGCTAGCTGCTGCTTCAATTCCAACTGATGCCGTGATTTCTTAGACTGTGGCATATCCCACCAAAACCATTCGTGACAGGTTAAACTGTTATGTGCCCTCGATGCCAGTTACGCTATATCTATATCTATATCTATACATACCATCTGGGCAACGCGCAGGCGTAATTCCTGCCATCGTTTAGAAATTGCCCCTTGAGTGATAGCTAACTCAGTAGCAATTTGGGATTGCTTCTTACCTTCAAGGTATCCTTGCCACAACTTGAGATACTCTCGCTCAGGATAGAGTCTATCAAGTTGCTTAATTACTTCGATTGTTCTCACAAGTAAATCATTTAACTCTATCTCATCCAACATATTGAATTTATCGGTGAGGGTATCTTCCAGCCGTAAATCTGTGCCGTAAACTTTTTGGTCTAAACTTTGCCAGTCCGAATGCTTTTCTTGACGGATTAGGTCAATAATTGTATTTTTCGAGACCTTTCCTACCCAGTGGTAAAACTCCTTTACTCCTTGTTTGATAAACTTTCCAGCTTGTATAGCTTGCCATATTTTTTCATGGGCAGTTTGTGCTGCATCTTCCCAAAAAATTGAAGTACCGTTTGTGTATTTCCGGGCAATTCTTTCTACTGTCTGCTGGTATTTTCGAGTAAGACTCTATCAAATCTTAGTTTCACTACTTTAGTTCCAAATAATTTTGATCAGAAAAACGCTCAAACAACTTCTGTAAATCTAGACAAAAGAATATCTCAGCTTCAGGCAACAACTGAAACAGATGCAACAACAGAATCTCCATCTGAATCAATTGCGCCACTCATCATAACTACACTTGGTGAGATTATCAAAACTGCGATCGCAACTGAAGGTGAAGTTGAGCAAACTCGCATTAACGCCAAAAAGGATATTGCTATAGCTCAGACAAATAATCAATCTAATACAACTACTGTTTCTAATACAACTACTCCTTCAGATACACCTGCAGATTCTCAACCTACTTCACCAGAAACACAAACAGTAAACGCCTTGCCTAATAATCCTCCGCAAGTTTCCCCAGCAGGAGATCCTATTGCTCAGAAATTAGCGAAGTGGGGATGGACTAAAATTTCCTGCACCCCAGGAGTTGTATTTATCAGTGGATTGAGTAATGACAATGTTTGCGTGAGTCCCAACATTGGAATCCCTGCTGGAAATTATCAGTACAATCCAAATTCTCATCAACTAGTTCAATTAAATTTACCAGCAGACAGCAATAAATAAAACTGAATCTTGGATTTGGATTGGTCGCAAAAAGAGGAGTTACACAGAACTTACCCACGGAATATGTGTTTACGTGATTAACGTCAGTTCGGGTTAAGGAGGTTTATTCAACGTGAACTGGCTGAAACGACGCAAGTAGGTTGACAGATACCAGAATCAATCAACCGTATCGGATTTCAGCTTATAGGCTGCAAAAGCTAAACATTTATATCTATGAAGGAGCAACATATGAAACTCTCAAGACTAGGTTTACTAAGTATTCCCATTGCTGTCATGTTATCTGCAACAGCATTTGCTATTCCTGTACAGGCAGCTACTAAAAGACTGCAATCGAGCGGAAAACTAACTTTGTTGCGCGTACATAATGTCGGCACAAAGTATGGTCCACCAGCAGATCAAATTGATGCCGAAGTTATTATTCACTCTAGCGAAGTTACTAACTTTTTGAACATTAATTTTACCGCTTTGGCCGCAACACGCGATCGCACCAACCGAACAGGTCTGCCACTGGCTTTTTCCTGATCTAAAAACTGGCACAATGCGGTTATGGTAGGAGTTTTAATTCTCCCTCTTTTGGGTTCCAGTGACGAAAATACCCACTGCCACATTGCTTTCCTGCACAGTCGGCTACCATCATTAGTCTTCATCCCTTTCTTATCCCCTGATGACTCCATTGAGGGAGCCAAGCCTAATGTTTTCTGAAACCGTCTCAAGGATAGGTAACGCTTGGTGATTTTTCCTGAGATGCGGCCGCGGTGGAATTTAACTTCAGGTTTACCATTTACCAAAAAATTCTCCATTGGGTAGATGTAGGCGATTAATATCGCACTCAACCTAAATCCAAAGCCAAATTCCTCAAAAACTTGAAAATAAGGATTAAAGCACTCATCCCGCAATAGATTTTGCAGTTCCGTTTCAATCTCAAATTCTTGATTTTGCAAGTTGCAAATTATTTCCGCCCGCTCCCTGGTTGATTGTTCTAAACCCAGCCCTATTGATTGGGAATAAAGCGTATCGTAACGCTTAGAATCGCGTATTTGGGCAATCCAAGCCCAAAGTAATGGGGGAAGTCCTTTGTTACCACGAACTGACCGAACTAGGGCGACTTCGGGAAATTGCCAAGCTAAATCCTGGCGTAATCTATTAATTATCGGTGATTGTACACGATTGAGATGTTCTAACCTAAGAATCAGTTGTCTAATGCGAGAAGTTTTCTTGTTTTGCTGACGGAGAAAACGACTTGGAATATCTTGGTAATCAAACCAGTAACACGCCAAGGCAAGGGCATCAGCATTGTCATCTTTATCCGGCAATGCTAGGTGATGAGCGCGGTAACTGCGTAATTCCCTGTGACCAACCAACTTAACCTCTACTTCATTGCGGATTAAATGCTCACACCAAATTTTGCTGTAGTTGCTTCCGGTTGGTTCAAGGATTGCAATATCTGGTTTTAGTGCCAGCATTGAATCAATCCCCTTACGTGTGGCATCAAACAGTTTAAAGTCAAAACTGTAATAAAATTGACGTGGATTCGTAGGCTTTTCGGTTAACAGGCATGCAGAAACTGTGGACTTGCTGACATCAAGTCCCAAAATTCTAATTGTGTTTTTCATAGAGGTGATGAAATACCCTGTAAAGATGCCTATGAATCACCCAAAAGCCCGTGCAGAGCTTAATTCACTCTTAAGACATCAAGGACAAACCAATGCAATCCAAGTGACCGAGCTTGCGAATAATAAAAAGCGATTAGCTTAATTCGTCTTTAAAGCCCTAAATCGCTGGAAAGCAATGGGCAGACTGCTTTGGACACAATCCGCGACACTGGGATTACCCAGTGTTTCGCCGGGGTGTCAATCCGGCTCATCAGGCGGAAGGCTATCAATAACCTGTTGAAGTGAATTTAATATGGGGTAAAGCTCATCCCTTATTTCTTGGTCTAATACGGCATTTCCTTCCTCAAAATCGTTTATCATTTCTAAGGCTTGACCAATTCTGGCTTTTATATTTAACAGGGAATGCCAGGTTACATAGTAATCCCAAGCTGGATCTGGTGTTACATCTAATTGGCAAGCTGGATCTGGTGTTACATCTAATTGGTCACTCATAAATGTCCTCATCCTCTAAAAAATCATCACTGTTCGCCAGGGAACAGGAGTTATCGGGGTCGATTTTGTTAAGAACATCAACCATAGCCCGTCCAGTTAGAACATCAAATGGGGAGTAGCCCGCCAACATTTTTTCAATTTTTTGTTTATTCATCGCTTGCTCCAATCCTGGTGTCCGCAATCTGGGGTCTACGTCCTCAATTGACTCAATGGGTGGTGGTGTTTGGTTCCCGTCAATCCATCGCCTGTATTGGTCTTCCCGGAATTGCAGCCACGCTTGGGGTGACGGCGGTTGAGGTGTAGATTCCAGCCAGTCAACCAGCTCCTTATTTCGAGCGAAACACTCTGG
>JASJCJ010000202.1 GCA_030066045.1 Calothrix sp. MO_167.B12 | reverse complement strand
ACCTAGGAAACCTAACCCCCCTATCCCCCTTCCCTACAAGAGAATGGGGGTTTCAAAGCCTCTCTCCTAGTAGGAGAGAGGTTTACCAGAGAGGTTTTAAGTAAGCTTTTAGACTTTCCAAACAACCTCTAAGCGAAGCTATGCCGTAGGCTTTACATAATTAATGGTGCAAGCCCCTAAATTTATTTGAGGGACATAGACGCTATATAGACTTCTCCCAGAGTAACCCAACAATATCAAACTTTTGTTGGGTTCTACTTCGTTTTACCCAACTACAAGGGATTGCAATCGCACTGGCATAGTATAGCGCGAATAAAGCCACCATTTCACATAGCTGAAAAGGTAGGCTTTATTACTTATTACTCATTTACTTCTTCCACAGACAAACTAAGTGCTTGTGCAATCTGTTCCGTACTCAATCCCATTTTTCGTAGTTGCGGTATAGCATTTAATCTTGCTTGTCGTTCAGCATCAGCACGTTGTTGCTCAGTATCAGCACGTTGTTGTTCAGCTTCCTCTGGCAATAAAACGACATTACCTTCTTCATCGTAAAACCTCAACCAAACAGCATTATCATCCTCTACCATGCCATTCCAAGTTCCCACCCATAAACTCAAACTTTGACACCATAACCATCCCTGTGGATTGGGGTTTATTGGTTGATAGCCATTATCGCTATCTAAATGCCAACCTTGTAATGAGTTAACTTTAAAAGGATGGAAAACAAAATAATCTTTAGTTTTAAATACCCGTTCATAAAGCTGCTTTTTCTCACCCAAATCTTGACTCTCGGTTGAGTCGGAAAGTAACTCAACAATCATATCTGGGTAACGTCCATTTTCTTCCCATACTACCCAACCCAATCTTGTGGGATCGTGAGGTACATCTAATGCTACAAAAAAATCTGGCCCTTTAAAATCTCTATTTCTTGCTTGTTTACTGCTGTAATAAACAAACATATTACCGCCAATAAAAAAGTCATTACGTTCTGCCCAATAATGTTTGAGAGAACGAATTAATAAATTCATGGCGACGCGGTGGCGATTGCTTTCCAAGGGTTCTCCATCGTCAAATATTAGATCCGTGGGTGGCATGGGGGGTTGCCAATCCAAGGAGTCGTTTGTTGGGTTAGGGGGTACTTTGGTGGTTTCTGTTGACATAAAGCCCACTCTTGTTATAGGACTTTATTCCTAATTATACCGCAAAAGAGTCGTACAAATTGACTCAAACTGTAGCAATCGCTTAACTCAAAACTTATTAGTTATTAGTAATAAGGCGGTGCGTTATGCTGTCGCAGTAACACACCCTACGAATTTATTTATTTATTTATTTATTTATTTATTAAATTATAGCCAATTACTCATTATCCAAAATCCCATTTGTTAGTCAAGTAAATTGTAGCTTGGGGAGCCACTGCGGTGGACGACTTTCCCGACATATCGCAAGTGGCGTTGGAGCGGAGGGTAACCCAATATTTTGATATTTATAGCAAATTAGTAAAATAAGATATGCCAAGGGCATTAAGCTTTGCTTATCGCATTCTTTTATTTTTTATATTTGCTCCCTAAAATGAGTGTTATATCGAGACTTGAAGCGTTGTTGTTTGGCAAGCAATTAGGTATTTTGTTGTTTAAATAATTTCTGTTTTCCTCATATCATGTGTTGGGTTCCACTACCCTGCGGGAACATTTCGTGTACGTTTCACCCAACCTACAAGGAATTGCTACTCCGGGCGGGGAAACCCCGCCCCTACTCCCTCACTCCCTCACTCCCTCACTCCTTCCCTCCCTTCTCCTGCTGCCCACTTACTGATGTATCCTGGACTACAACGACCTGCGATCGCATCTGCTAAGGTTAACCCCAATAATGGACCAAATTTAAACCCATGTCCAGAAAAACCAGACATTACCCATGCATTACCCTTGGGTTCAACAATAAAATGCTCGTGAGGAGCAACGGTATAAAAACAGGTACGGGCGTTGAGAAAATGATAATTCTGGAAGTTATGAAGTCGTAGTTGCAATTGATTGTATATAGCTGTAACTTCAGCTTCTCCAACCGTTCTTTCATTGTCAGGATTCCCTACCATCGTAAACCGATGATCACCTATTTTCATACCAGTCCCCATGACTGGAGGCACTAAATATAAACCACACTTTGGATCTATATCAATAATCATTGGCGATTCTAACCATGTTGCTTTTGTTGCTGGGGGTGGTTCTACATAAACCACAATTTGACGAGATGGGGTGACTCGCTGGTTAAAATCTGGCAACAGACGGCTTACCCAAGGACCAGCAGCAATTACCAAAGTATCGGCATCTACAATTGTTCCATTTGCCAGCACAATTCGCGGGCGATCAATATCAATATTACATACCTGAGTTTCTGTATGGAAAGTTACCCCCTGCTTCATTAAATACTCTGCCATTGCAGCAACAATTTGCTCAGCGAGCAGTACACCCCCACTGTCTAAATAATATGCACTTTCTATCCCATCAGTTTTGAGTAAGGGGAAATTTTTTTGCAACTGCTCTTGACTGAGCCAATTCACAGCAATATTAAGTTTATCCAAGGTTTTAACTGAATCGTATGCCCAACTTTCGGTTGGTGATGCGAGTACTAACGTTCCAGTTTGTTTGTATAGCTGTTTACCCAAGTCTGTCCACAATTTTTCCCATGCTTGGTAGGCATCTGTAACCATTCGGGTATAACCCAGTTCCTTACCATAGGGAAAGCGAATCAGACGGTGTTTATCTACTGATGAACCAAGAGGGTTTGGTAGTATTCCTTGCTCGTAGACAGTGACTTGGTGCCCATCACGCCAAAGCCCCCAAGCAGCCGACAAGCCCATAATACCAGCACCGATAACTATAGTTTTCATTGAAATTGGGAGAAAGGTTGAATTAAGTAATAAGTAATAAGTAATAAGTAATAAGTTTGTTTTTGTGACCGGGATTCAAACCCCGTCCCAAAAACATTCTGCCTCAAAAGACAGGGCACCAGACCCCAATATTTCGGTAAAATTTAGAAATTTGGGCGTTGCTGATTAAGAATATGAATTTAGTCTCACGCAGTCTTACGCACGGAGTGCGGGGAACCCGCCCACCGCAATGGCTCACTTTTGATTTCTGGGTAATGGTATGTTGATGTTATGGCTAGGGGTTAAACCATGAGGGGTCTAAACCCCCTACCACTCTATCAACTCTTTGCTTACAATGGTGCTTCCACAAAAGAACACACAACAAGCGCCAGCTTTAGCACCGTATTCCCTGGCGCTTTTTATTTTAACCATTAAAACCAGTAATGGGGATAGGAAGAGGAGGGAAGGAGTTCGGAGTTCGGAGTTCGGGGTTCGGAGTAGGGGCGGGGTTTCCCCGCCCGGAGGGAAGGAAGGAAAACAAAAAAGGGGAGCATCTTGCTCCCTTAATATCAAACGCGGGCAAGATGCCCGCACTACAAATTTAAACATTTGGGATGCTCCCCAAAAAAGTAAAGTTTGAGAATTATTGCCATTTTGGCAACCTTTCTATTGTCAGAGTGAATATTCTATAGAAACTACTGCTTTCCAAGGCAACATCCTGCAAAATCTAAATCCTCCTCTCCCCAGTCAAAGGCTGGGGTGTTTTATTTATAGCGCTACGCGCAAGTAATAAGTAATAAGTAATAAGTAACAAGTAATAAGTTTACTGTTCATAGGTTTGCTGCATTCAACAATGTCCTAACGGTTCGACTTCGCTCACCGTTAGCCTAATTGCGTAGTGCTATACCGTTAATTACACGTACAGCAAAATCTTCAGTCCTTTGTTGAATAGTAATTTTATAATTACTCATAGTTATAATTAAGTATAAAAACTCAATTCTAACCTGTTAATCAGTTTAAACAATTCGTAATTCGTAATTCGTAATTCGTAATTACGTTTTGTAATGGGGATTTAAACCCCAACACAAAACAAACAACCCGTAGGGGATGGGGTTTTAAACCCCGCTTGAGTATAGATAAAATACTTATTACTTATTACTTATTTGAAATGACTCATCATATTCTCCGTGCCAGTAAAGAAACGGTACATGTGGGTGGATTTTCCCATGAATTAGCACCAGTATTGACAATAGACTCTGGGGATAGGGTGGATGTGGAAACTTACACTGGTTACTATGTGTACCAACAAGCACCACCAGAGTTTTTGACTCCAGCACTGATGGATATTTGCCAAAACCTACCATCGGCAAGGAAAGTTGCAGGGGGACCCCATTTACTCACCGGACCAATTTATGTCCGGGGAGCAAAACCAGGAGATGTATTGGAAGTTAAATTAGAAACTATTACCCCCAGTTTACCCGTAGGTTTTAATGCCATTCGTTCGGGTTGGGGAGCATTACCCCATCAGTTTACCCAACCAGCTTTGAGGTTTATACCCTTAGATTTAGAAAAGCAAATTGCAGAATTTCCCACAGGTAGCGGTATTCAGATTCCTTTGAAACCATTTTTTGGTATTTTGGGCGTGGCTACTTCCCAGAGCGATCGCTCTTCTGTTCCCCCTGGATGTTATGGTGGCAATATCGATAATCGTCACTTACAAGCGGGTTCTCGAATATTTCTACCCGTATTTGTTCCTGGTGCATTATTTTCCATTGGTGATGGACACGCAGCCCAAGGGGATGGGGAAGTGAATGTCACAGCCATTGAAACTTCCATGAATGGCACTATTAAGCTTACCCTACGCCCGGATTTGCAACTGACAACACCAATTGCTGAAACCCCAACTGATATCATCACAATGGGGTTTGGTGACACTTTAGATGCAGCATTATCAATGGCTTTAGAAAATGCGATCGCTTTTTTGGTCAAGTTCGCCCAATTATCTGCTGAAGACGCTTACGTATTATGTAGTTTAGCAGTGAACTTCCACATTACTCAAGTTGTCAACAGTCCCCAAAAGGGTGTTCATGGAATGCTTGCCAAATCCATCTTGCCTGAAGGCACACCCTTGTTTTGAACCGTCAACTGTCAACCGTCAACTGTCAACTGTCAACCGTCAACTGAGTAATCTAAAATCCTATGACCAATTGGCTATTTCTCATATTTGGTGGCTTATTTGCCGGTTTTATGGCTGGATTTTTAGGAGTTGGAGGTGGTACGGTATTAGTACCCATGCAAATAGCCTTGGGATATGCACCAGTGCAAGCAGTTGCTACCAGTAGTCTAGCGATTGTAATTACAGCTACTTCTGGTACCATCCAAAATTGGCGCATGGGGTTTATTAATTTCCGACGGGTAATTTTGCTGGGATTACCGGCTGTATTAACAACCCAAATAGGGGTTTATTTGGCAGATATATTCTCATCAAAGGTATTACTTGTAACTTTTGGCTTGTTGTTATTACTGAATATTTTGTTAGTAGCGTGGCGCAAACGCTTAATACTCACAGAAACAGACGCGCACAATCAACAACCAACCGTAGCTCCCAACATTGCTCGCATTATTACTGGTGGAACCGCAGGCATACTTGCAGGTTTATTTGGTGTGGGTGGTGGCATTATTATGGTACCACTACAAATGGTATTGCTGAAGCAACCGATCAAAGTTGCCATTCAAACTAGTTTGGGTGTAATTGTGATTATTAGCATTTCTGCTAGTGTTGGTCATGCTCTACGGGGAAATATACTATTTGCAGAGGGTTTAATTCTTGGTTTTGGAGGGTTATTGGGAGCGCAAGTGAGTACCCGTTTCTTACCTAAATTACCAGATAAAATAGTTAGTATTACCTTCCGTATTCTCCTAGCTGTTCTATCGGTTTATATGTTTTGGAAAGCATGGCATAGTTGATAAATTATTTGGTGTTGCTAACTTGAAAATGGTTGTTGGTTGTTGGTTGTTAGTTGTTAGTTGTTAGTTGACAGCTTAGTCTTCCATGAACGTTTGTACACAACTAATCATGAAGATACCTCTTACCTGTTGCCTGTTGCCTGTTGCCTGTTGCCTATTTTCAAGCTAGGTATGGGAGCCACACTTGAGATATATTTTCATGCTTGGTTGTGGGATTTGATCATCAGGAACTGATTTGAAGTATGAATCCAGGCATTCCCTCTCCTTAATAAGGAGAGGGAAAGATTTTTGCGTAGCAAAAAGCGAGGGTGAGGTTTTTCAACAGGACTGCTTCTAGCAAAGTTACCATACAGAGTCCATTGGTGGGAGTATGTCAATTCAATCCCGGAACTTGGGGTAAATTGGGATCTTGTTCAACATTACTCATATTCCCCGGATTAATATTTCCCGTTACCAAAAATCGATAGGTTTCCTGATACAAACTCTGCCAAAATCGATTTGTCATTCCCTGGCTGATGACATTTGGTTCTGCCAAGGGATGGGGTACTAAATCACTGGCGGGATACATATAAAAGCGATGATTGTTACTTTCTCCGCCTATTTTCTGAAAAACATCCTGGTTGGTGGGAATACTGGCAGCATCTTCATTTTCCGTCAGTACCATTAATGTAGGCACCTTTTTTAAGGCCTTGATATTTTGGGGTTGGCGAACGAAAGCACCGTATTTTGCTGCTGCTGTCAGCGCTCCAACGGGAAAACTTTCCCCTGGACTCCAACTTTTTTCATACATATCCAAAGGCCCCGCCAGGTTAATATAGCGCTCTAGCATCGGGTCATACAGCTTCAACAGTGGAGTATAGGCAACTACCCTCGCCACTCTATCACTCCTGTCAGCCGCCAATCCTAAAGCAATGGCACCTCCTACCGATAACCCAATCAGATAAATTGGACCTGGCATATGATCCAATTCTGCCAGTCTTTGACGGGCATCGGTCAGATAATCCATATGGTTAGAGATAAAATAGCGATCAAAATCCGGATCAGTGTCCCGTTCAATTGCAGGGATAATATCCAGCAAACGGGGTTCAATGAACAACATCCGCGAAATCAAATTAATTATTTGTGGCAGGGGAGGACGTTGGAATTTAGCAGGATCGGCAGGTATAGAGGCTATAAAATCTTTTAAAACCTGATCTTTCTGGACTTTCTCCCGCAAAGGATTATATATTTCTGGCTTTAAATCCACTTGACACCAATATTTTACTGGTGGTTGTAGGGTATGTCTTGCTAAATTGACTTGATAGTAATTGAAGCCATTGGCAAACAAATAATCGGAAAGTTGGGACATTTGTGAGGGTTTGGCACTAAAACCGTGAAATATTAGCACCGTTCCCCGTATTGCTTTCCCTGGTTCGTGAAAACCGTAGTAAGGAGTCGAACCCGGGCGAAAATTTGGGTTACTCTCCACACTGCGGATATAAGCGTTGATGCGTTGGGTAGTGCGATTGATTTGTTCACTCGTGGGAGTGACGGAGACTTCTAAATTAGCAACCATAATCTTTGAAAAAATTCGTAAACAAAAAGTATTAAAGTATCAAACCCCATACCATCCTCTCAGATGTGAGGCTTCTTTTTTATTTACACTAAATGATTAGTTTTTTACGGATAAACAAAAGTAAATTTTACCTAGATTCTTAATTATATTGTATAAAATTGTTGCTTGCATTCCCAGCATCCATTTCAACTGGAACGCTCAAGCAGAACCTTTTGACATACAAGCCTTTGCAACATATTTTTCACATGGTTAACTTTAGTTAAACTATCATTATCAGCATGAAAAGTACGATCATCTATTACCTAAAAGTCCTATTTATCTTCACATATTTTTTATCCCTTTGGATATATTGACAAAATAACTAAGTTGTATTTTTCTAGATTTAACTCATAAATAGCGATCGCCTCTTAAGTTCGCCAGAGAGGATAAAATGTCCGCTTGATTGGCTATAAAAAAATTGTGCAGACTTCTTCGCCCCTACCCTAGACCTCTGGTGGAAAAGAATGTAGAGACGTAGCAATGCTACGTCACCGAACAAGGGTTTTGGTGCTCCGCATATTTAATTTCCAACAGAAGTCTCCTGCACCGAAGTCACTAAGGTACGAGCGATCGCTAACCAGCATTATTCTAGTACTACAAAAAAGGATTTATGAAATCAGCCCTTTTGAGAATTGTTGATGGTTCGGAAACAATTTATGAGATAATAAGCATAAGGTGCATAAAAAAATTGGTTAGCGATGAGATTTACTAAACTTAATTGTTGTCAATATTTACTTAGGAGTCCAATTAACTATAAAATGACTAATCTAGCAGACCACTTAGAAAATATTAGTCATGATATTGATATAATTAATTGTTTTTTAAATGAGAAATTAACTCCTCGCTTAATTTGGGATAATATGAAATATTGAATTGTTTTTGATGATAAAGATTTTCCGAAGAAGTTTAAAGGAAATTGATGATTTTTATTTTTCAAATACAAATCATTTGTTGATAATATTCTTGACCAGGAAAAATATAAGAATATTGAATCATTGTCATAGAGTAACAAAGAGTTAAAATGTAGTAAAATCATAAAAATTAAAGTATTTTCTGCTGAGAAACAAGTTAAGCTATTCCGGGTTACTATCTCTACCGATAGAACAGATTATGTCGCAACTAATGATATATCTCAAAATGATAGGTCTATTGCACAAAATAGGTCAAACGACTTAGTAAAATCAAGCATAATTTACTTTATAGTTATTTAACTGAGCAACTAAAAGTGCAGATATTGCTATGTCTATAATATCGTTTCCGTTTGTATCGGAATTATTTCAGTTACTCTCTCTCTTCCTCTTCCTTTGCGTCCTTTGCGTCTTTGCGGTTTTTTATCATTCAGATGCTATCGGATTTGATATAACTTAGTTTTTAGGCACCAAGTACTCTTGGTGCGTCATTGCTTATGGCGGTTGCATAAATCCTGTTTACCAACAAAGTCTATGTAATTGTGAACAAATCTCCAAATCCTTTTTAAATTGAAGTTTCAAAATGAGAATTGCTGATATTATTGTTCTTTGGGCACATCCACGCTCTCTTTCCACTGCATTTGAACGTATGATGATCGAAAGGGGGGACTTTAAAATTTTGCATGAACCTTTTGCTTATATCTATTATGTCTTAGAAAAGAAAGCTCCTGCTGTCGGGATGATTGTTGATCCAGAGCATCCGATACAATTTGAAGATATTAAGAATTACATTCTTAAAGATTCCCATTCACAGCCTATTTTTCTCAAAGACATGGCTTATCATAGCTATGAATACTTGATGAACGATGAAGATTTTTTGCATAATTTGATTCATACTTTTATTATTCGAGATCCAGCTAAATCAATTCCTTCCTACTATTTTAGAGATCCAAATATAATCGAAGATGAAATTGGTTATGAGCAGCAATACCATCTTTTTCGGAAAATAACAGAACTATTTGGTCAAATTCCAGTATTGATTGATGCTGATGATTTACAAAAACATCCAACAGCAATATTAAGATATTATTGTAATCGACTCAATATCAAATTTATACCAGAAGCTTTGCAATGGGAAGAGTCTCACGATAAACAATGGGATATTTGGAAAGTCTGGCATGGTGATGTGGCATCCAGTACTAAAATTTCCCAGGGGGCTATAAATAAATATCAAGAAAATGTGACTAATAATGCCAGAATTCGAGAACTTTATGAATATAGTTTACCCTTCTATCAAAAAATGTATAAGTATAGAATTGTGCCAGAACCAATGGAAATTCGATAGGGATTAGTGAGAAAATCAGACTTGTATTATATTGAGGAGAGCGAGTATGTCTTATCCTGTTTGGCATCCTTTTACCAATATGGGGGAATTTTTAGAAGACCCGCTGATTCTGACAAAAGGAGAAGGCATTAACTTATATGATGAGCAGGGAAATTGCTATTTAGACTTAAACGCCTGCTTGTGGAGTTTAAGTCTGGGTTATGGGCGAGAAGATATCATTGAGGCAATGATGGATCAAGCGAAGAAAATAGCCTGTTTACCCCTGTTTGGTCGTTCCCATCAAGCTGCTGTTGACTATGCTGAGAAACTCTTGGGCTATCTCAATGGGGATTTCTCAAAGATTTTCTATACATCTGGAGGCTCAGAGGCGATAGAAACAGCTCTCAAAATTAGTCGCGCTTATCACTGTGTAACAGGTAATCCTCAGAAAACTCAAGTTGGTCACTTCAGCAACTCCTATCATGGCGTTTCCTTGGGTGCTTTGAGCATTATGGGTATTCCCTCAATTCGGAAAAATGTTGGACCAGTTCCTACCGATAGCTTTGAAATTCCCATGTCTTATGATATAAGTCAAGAAAATTGGGAAGATTATGTAGAAAAGATCGAGCAGTGTATTCTAGCCCAAGATGTTAAAACTGTTGCCGCTATTGTCATAGAACCTGTGATTGCAGCCGGGGGAATTATTCCCATACCATCTCAACTCATTCGCAGACTTAAGCAGTTTTGTATTACCCACAATATTCTGCTAATTTTAGATGAAATTGTCACCGGATATGGGCGTACAGGTTACTTGTTTGCCTATCAGGAGATTGGTATTGTTCCAGATTTAATTACGGTTGCCAAGGCCATAACATCAGGCTATGCTCCCCTGGGAGGGGTATTGGTTACAGCTAAAATTGCTGATCTGTTTATGACTGGGGATGTGACGTTAAATCATGGTTTTACTCACGGGGGACATCCCATTGCCTGTGCAGCAGCCAGTAAAACTCTGGATATTTTGCATAGTGAGGGAATTCTCAATCATATTCAGGATAATACCGATTATTTCTCTCAACAAATGCAAACTTTAGATGATGAGTTTGAGATTGTTGAGCAGGTGAAAGGATGTGGTTATATGTATGGAGTGAAGTTAGTTGATCAACATGATGCAGCTAATCTTGCTCCTTTTGCGAGAAAGTATGGTTTATTATTTAGACGGCCCGCAGAAAATAATGTCATTCCGGTTGTGCCTCCCCTAGTATCCACACGACAAGATATTGATAACATTGTCACTCGCTTAAGAACTATTATTACAGAATACCTTTTAGCTATCTAAAACTATAGGAGAATTACTGATGCAAACTGATAAATCTGACTGGTTGCAAAAAGTATACTTTGCTCAGAATAACCAAGAGTTATCCAATGTTTACGATGATTGGTCACAAGAGTATGATGAGAGTGTTCTCAGCTTTGGCTATAACCCTCCTGCTGTAATCAATGGATTGGTGGGAAGATTTATCCAATCCACTGATGCAAAGATATTAGATGCGGGCGTTGGTACGGGAATGGTAGGAGAACTTCTTTCTATTCTTGGATATACCAACCTAGTGGGTATTGATTTATCCCTGGGTATGTTAGAAAGCGCGCGGAAAAAGCAAGTCTATCAAGATTTGAGAAAAATGGTATTGGGGCAACCTTTAGATTTTACTGATAATGCGTTTGATGCGGTTGTAAGTGCTGGTACTTTTTCCGCTAACCACGCACCCCCCGAATCATTTGATGAACTCACCCGCATTGTCAAACCGCAAGGTTTTATTATTGTCGCAATTCGAGTTGATGTTGCTTCTTATATTGACAGCATTCGAGCGAAAATAAATACTTTAGAGAAAGAAGGATGGTGTCAACTGGTAGAACATTCTCAGCCATTTAAAAATATTCCTTTGGTTTCGGAGACAGCAATTATTGAAGCTTTTGTTTATCGTGTGCTGCGTGACTCTTGACAACCTGATTCTACTGTAGGTTTTTATTGATAGCATAGCCCAAACCTACAGGAGGATAGTTTCTAAGATAATCGACCCTTATAATCCTCGTAGTCAAATTCTCTAATCAAACTGAAGCTGCCATCGGTGTGGATAATGCCAATTGCGGGATGTTTTATGCCATTAAACATGGAAGTCTTCACCATTGTATAGTGAATCATATCTTCAAACAGAATCGTGTCACCAATCTGCAAAGGAGTTTCAAAGTAGTAATCTCCCATTCCCATAACATCTCCTGCAAGGCAGGTAATACCTCCCATCCGGTATGTGGACTCTTGATGTTGCGGATCTCTGGCACCTCGAATGCGGGGTTTATAAGGCATTTCCAAACAATCAGGCATATGAGCTGTAAATGAGACATCAAGCATCGCAATGGTAGGTCCAGAAGTTTCAATCAGATCAAGAACAGTTGACCGAAGTATTCCAGTTTCCCATGCTACTGCGGATCCAGGCTCCAGATAAATATCCAAATGGGGATAACGGGCTTTGAAGTCATTCATTACTTGGATTAGGTGTTCGATGTCATAATCCTTAGCAGTCATCAGATGTCCTCCCCCTAAATTAAGCCACTTGATATGGGTCAAGTGATGTCCAAAGAGCTTTTCAATCTGTTCTAAAGTGCGTGCTAAGGCGTGTGAGTTGCTTTCACATAAATTGTGGCAATGCAATCCTTCAATGCCCTCCGGTAACTTATCACCTAATACTTCAGCACGTATTCCTAGACGAGATAGAGGAGAAGAGGGATTATATATATCCTGTTCCACAGGAGAATACTCTGGATTAATGCGTAAACCTGGTGATATCTGGGCAGAGAGGGTTTTTTCGTGAAATTTTTCCCATTGGTTTAGGGAGTTAAAAGAGATATGTGTTGCCCCTTTAATTAAATCGGGGAATTCGTTTTCCTGATATACAGGACAGTAGAGATGTAGTTCTCCTCCAAACTCTTCTCGCCCTAGCCTTGCTTCAAACAGAGAGCTGGCGGTAGTACCTTGTAAGTATTTTTTGATGATAGGAAAAACACTGAACATGGCAAACCCCTTTAGAGCAAGAATGACGGTAATCCCTGCCCGTTTCTGAATGCCGTCGATTAGTTCAAGATTCTGAATCAGCTTTTCCTCTTCAAGTACATAGCAAGGAGAAGGTATTTGAGAATAATCAATCATCTTACTCACCGAAATAATTACTAATTCATAATTCATAATTAGGGCTTGCTGTTCGCGGAGCGTGCCGTTAGGCATAAAAATCATGATTGTGGGGGTAGGGAATAGGGAATAGGCAGTAGTTCGATGCCTCTTTTTTTGATTATTTTTCTCGTCAAAAATTACAGATGCAAGAATTTTAAATCTAAAGTCCTAATTCCCTTGCACTTATGACTCAATAAATAGCCTCAAAGCATTGATAAATCAATGTTTTATAGTTATTCAGCAGACCCTAATTAAGAGGGTACAAGCCCCTCAATTTATTGATGGAGATCAAGAACATGGCGAATCAGGGGTATCACCCTCTTGGGAGTGGGGGAGTGGGAGAGTGGGGGAGTGGGGGCAGAAAAAACAAGTCCAAATTATGACAATAATCCCCAGTTTTACTCCAGTGAGGGATCAAACCTACTATTCGCCAGCAGCATCCTTTAGGTATGCGGTATCAATTATCAATTATCAATTACGAATTATTATGACTAATCTGTAAACTCTTGTGAGTTGTTAATTAATTCATGCCACGGTAACCCATATGTTCCCAGTTTTTCCAAGAAAGGATCGGGATCGAGTTGTTCCACATTAAAGACTCCCTCCCCTTTCCATTTGCCAGTGACGACTAGTAAAGCACCAAGCATGGCGGGTACTCCTGTGGTATAGGCAACAGCTTGTCCGCCTACTTCTTGATAAGCTTCTGCATGATTACAGTTATTATAGATGTAGTATGTTTTTGGTTTTCCGTCTTTTACCCCTCGAATATGACATCCAATAGATGTTTTTCCTTCGTAGTTTTCGCCAAGTGAAGAAGGTATAGGTAGGACGGCTTTCAGAAATTGTAAGGGGACTATCTGATGTCCTTCATATTCAATCGGCTCAATACTAGTTAATCCTACGTTCTGAAGGACTCGCAGGTGTGTCAAATAACTTTCTGAGAAAGTCATCCAGAAGCGAGCCCGTTTAATTGTGGGAATATGCTTCACAAGGGACTCAAGTTCTTCATGATACAAGAGGTATGATTCTCTTTCTCCAATCTCTGGATAATTGATTGAGCGATGCACCGAGAACGGATCGACCTCTACCCAGTTGGAGTTTTTATAGTATTTTCCTTTTTGGGTAATCTCTCTAATATTAATCTCAGGATTAAAGTTAGTAGCAAAGGGATGACCATGATCCCCGGCGTTGCAATCAACGATATCCAGGTAATGAATCTCATCGAAGTGATGCTTCAGTGCATGGGCTGTAAATACCCCTGTTACTCCGGGATCGAATCCGCATCCGAGTACAGCCATAATCCCAGCTTGTTTGTACCGTTCGTGATAATCCCACTGCCATTTATATTCAAATTTTGCTTGATCTGGAGGTTCGTAGTTAGCCGTATCGAGGTAATTCACTCCCGTTTCCAGACAAGCATCCATAATCGGCAAATCTTGATAGGGAAGGGCTACATTGATAACTATGTTAGGTTGAAAATCATTAATGAGTGCAACCATTTCTTTAACTTGATCTGCATCGACTTGAGCTGTGGTTAAGGATGGATGAGCAATGGAAGAAGCAATGGCATCACATTTATCCTTAGTTCTACTCGCTAGGCAAATCTCAGAGAATACTTCTCTTATTTGAGCACATTTTTGGGTAACCACATTGCCAACTCCGCCTGCACCAATAATCAGCACTTTTGTCATAACTGTCATCCAATAATCAATCTTTGACGCTCCCACGGGTAAAGCCAATGGGTTTTACACTAAACCGCTATAAAGCATTTTTTCATATTTTCGGTAAATTCTTGTGTTATGGCGCTGCTTGAGGGAAACAGACAAACCCCCCTGTATCCTTCACAACTGTAGGTTTTTTACAATTGGGTATTGATTAGACAAGGAAGACAAGGTAGGAAAATAAACAAGGTTTCACACATCTTGCACGCCCAAGTTTTTAACCCATAGGGCAAACCATTATATACTGGCAGCAGTGACGATACCGAAGAAGGTGTAGTGAGTGATTTAATAGAAGCAGGTGTTCCCAAAGAAGATATAGTACTTG
>JASJCJ010000201.1 GCA_030066045.1 Calothrix sp. MO_167.B12 | reverse complement strand
AAAGGGGATTGCTTTACTCGTTATACGGGGGACGTGTTGCAAGCTGATAAAAATGCTGCACTGAACATTTGTCATCGCGGCTCTGACACAGAGATTACTCGGTGGATGAAATACGACAAAGTGCGCTCAATCTTAGTTGAGCGTACTGTTCGATACCTCGCTTCGATTGGAACAACCGTTGCACAGGCTTTAAATTTAGGCTGGCTTAGTTCTAAGTTTAAAGCCTCTGCAATCACTTGTGAAGCTGAGTTATCACCTCACGGGGTATGAGGTACGGTTAAGCTCTGATAGATGGGAGAGTTGCCCATACTCAACAACGCGCTAAAGCCGCAACCATCACAGATGAAACCAGCAATTTGAGACAATGAAACGCTGTAATCCCTATAATACCGTTGTGTTGCATCGGTTTGCGTAGATTTAGTTTACCCCTAATATTATTCTGTCAAAATAATTCCATCTGTAGAGTTGTCAAGCGATCGCCCCTGTTTTTAATTGCAGGAAGGCGATCGCTTTTTTGATGTTTTCTTTTTTTCAGGGAGCGATCGCTATATCAATAGGGGTACTGAAACGGCTACAAGTTGGGTTAAAAAAGAGTTTTGGGCTTTGAAGTGGGTTTGAATGGGGTGAAGTGCAATAGATTTCTAAACAAATTATTGATTGTTATACATTTTAGCGATTTGCTAATGCCTCAATTAAAGCTTGCCAAGCCACTACGTGTCTTAAGCACAAGCGTAGGCTACGCCAACAAAAATCAGATAGTAATCCTATTAATAGCAACGATTTCTCTATTGACCTAATCCTTCCTAAAAGCTCACATCCACATGGGAAAAGGATTTAATTTTTCTTCTGTTAAAGGCTCTTTTAACCAACCCATTTTCACCGGCACATCATACAATCTTCCTGCACCCAACCGTTTCCACATATGACGCATTCCCGGAACAATTACCTTAGCTACCCTCAACCCAATATCAGCACGAGTCTGGTCTAAAACTAACAGTTCTAACCCATTTTTCTCCACAATTTGCTGACACAGTTTCACATCTTCCAGTAAATCATCACTGGCTAATTGCAGATAATCACCACTCTTTTTCGGCATAATTTGATTATCAGGAACTAGATAAGATTGATTAGTTAAAGTTGCTGTTTCCCACCATTTAATTGCCAGGGGATCGGCAGAGGGTGGATATTGAGTCATCCCTTCGGCATTAAAAAATTGCACATTAGGCAAAATTTGGTTAACCTCCGTTAAAGCTCGACTAATGGCAATTTTCGGGTCAAAATGCGCTCCATAACCTAATACAATATCCTCGATTTCTCTATCTTTTCTGGAACTAATAGCTGCAAAACAAGGAATATTAAAATCACTGGTAATATCTAACACCCATAATTCCCGATTGAGACTTTGATAATATTGTTTTAAATTATCAAAATAAGGCTGTTCAAAACTATCTAAATCCACTGACGGTTTTGACAAGCGATTATACCACCATAACGCCACACAATCCCGTTCAACTAACTCCATAAACCCTTGTAAAATAGCTTCCTCTAAGGTATTTCCGGCTGCACAACCATTAGAATCAGCCCAACAGTCTAAGGGAGAAGATTGAGGATATCCATAGTAACAGTAAGCAGTGGGTAAATATTTAAAATCCTCAGCAGTCAAGGACCAAACAGGTGTCCAATCAATTTCTCTAGTTTCATCAAAAGGTTCTGGTACTTTTTGAAACCACCCTTTACAGTCAACATTCCATTGCTCTCGATTCTGGTACTGCTGTTGACTAAAGTTCATACAATCATGAGGATGAATTGCTTTATCTCCTAACTGTTGATAATTAGCTTTCTCTTTAATTTCATCCCCTTGAAATACTCCAGAATAACGTTCAATAGCTTCACAAAAACCACTGGCTCTAGCTTGGACATCTGTTCTCCCTTTACCAGCACTTCTACCCCCAAGATTCTGACGCAGGTTATCAAAATCATCAAAGATATTGAGAAAATGATGCTTGGCAATATAGGTATGGTTTAACCCATTTCCTGGTAACTTAGTTAATTCTCGAACAACTCCTGTGAGGGGACTAATATGATGCTGATATTTTCTCAGAGTTTCCTGGGGAGAACAAAAACGGTGTCCGCCATCTGAAGTAAAATTTTTCTGACGATGTCCTAATACAATGGGTAAGGGTTTCTGGTTTAATACCTCCCTCATCTGTCCGCAACTGGGACATTGGGGACGTTTGACTATAATATGCTCTTGGCTTTGGAGGGTAAGAGTATCGTAAGTAATCAGGGTATTTTTTAGTCGGTTATTTTCCCCTTGAACAATCCATTTCCAAACTTCCGTCGCAGCCATCCCCAAAGCTGTTTGCACGGTGGAAGAGAAGAATCCTTGAGGAGATACGGGGGCAATCGATTGGTTATTAGTTCTTTGCACAAAACTGGCAACTGGTCTATTATCCTGTAAGCGACGAGCTAAACATTGCCAACAGGCAGTTTGTTGACAATCGAATATAGGACCCAGCCAAACCATTGTCCCTACTGGTTTAACCAACATCCAAGGAATTTGGGACTGTAGTGATTTTTGATTGAATTCGTCTAAATTTTGGTTCAGGTAATCATCTGTCAAAACTACAATTAAGTCTGCTCGCTCTGAGTCAGATTCATCAGCTATTTGAATGTTCAAAGATGACAAACTAGCAATAAAATCTTCTCTCCCCAGAGAATCAAAAGACTTAACAGCTACTTTTGTGGATTTTAACCGTTGGTAAGCTTGATTAGGGTTGACATGAAGATGATGGCAAAAAGTAATTAAGTTTGATGGTAAAAGGTCATCTTGTTCGACTAAATAACCTTCCTTTTGCATTTTAAATAAAGCAGATTGGGCTTTGATACTAATATCAAGAACTTCCTGAAACAAATTAGAACTATCTTGATAAGACTGTTTTTCTTGAAGTAGTTGCCATTGAATTGTTTCAATAATTTCATCACTGCTACGATTGCCATCAATTAAAGATGATACCAGATATAAAAAGCGATCGCTCAGATATATTGTCTCTGTTTCTGATAAGATAAATACTTGCTCTGGTTCTATGGTTGTAACAGAATAACAGGGTTTAAAACGTGGCTTATCAAGCATAGTTTTTATTAGTTATATTGATTGCAGAAGTTGGAAACAGTTGATAATAATCAAGAAAACACTATCAGCAAAATATGTAAAAAGTTTATTTTTTGATAAAAGACTGCCGATATAACTCACAGCTTGGTATTACTTTGTTTCCCAACTGTTTAATCAGCCCCATACTACTTAACTTATAAACAATAATAGGTTCTAGTGACACTGGCTCAGTGGCATTGATAACGTAATTAAGGGCAAGTAATAATTCTGGTTGTTCTTCTAGAATTGCCCAATGACGCTGTAAGTGATAGTTATAAATTCCAGTGGTAGTGCTAGCTGTTTCTAACAGTTGGGAGAGACTCATTTCTGTTCGATGGAGATGATAAAGTGCTATATTTATCAGGGCGGGATGTCCTCCCACCAAATCCATTATTTGTCTGGCTTCTTTTTCATCTTTCCAATTGATTCCATAACGTTGGGCTAGCTGCTGCACCTGCTCTAAACTGAAGCCATCTAACTGAATTGGCAATCCCACATTAAAGGGAGATTGTTTAAGCTGGAGAGGAACATAAATTTCTGTTGAGTGAACTACGATTAACCTTAGCTTTTGCCAACTAGGAATTCTTTTAGCTTCTTCATGCCAAGAACGTAATAGAGGTAAGACATCTTTAGCTATTTGTGGATGCTCAAAAATCCGGTTCACTTCATCCAAGGCTAAAACAAAAGGTTGCTTAATTTGCTCTAACAGATATTCTTGAAAATATAGAGTGCAGCTGATTTTAGTGCCGATATCTTCATCCCAATAGCCATCTAGTCTCGGTTCAAGCTTGAGTTGATAGGTTACATTAGCACATAGCCAGCGCAAAAATCGATTTAAATCATTCAGGATCGACTCATCAATTTGCTGTAAGTTCAAACTGACAGTGCGATATCCTTGGCGACTGGCATAATCTAAAATCCTCAGTAATAATGAAGTCTTACCCATTTCCTGAGGAGCTTTAATCCTCACTAAAGCACCAGGTTTCCCTATCTCTTCATAAGCTTGTTCCTCAACTGGAGAGCGTTTGATATAGTAAGGCGAATCAAGAGCAATTGAACCACTGGGATAAGGGGGCAATACCTTGCATTTATGGTTGTTATTGACAGAAAAATCCGTTGACTTTTCTCTGATAAATGTTTTTTCCTGGATGATTTGCTCTTGAGCGTAGGATTGCAGCAGTACCTGACAGTTTTTCTTTGTAACGCGCTTACCAATGAGCTGAGAAAGTCTTTTAAACAATTCCGGAGCGACTACATTAGTAAAGTAACCGGGACTATAACCCTCCTCTAGAGCAATTTGATTATAGGTTAAATACTGCCAAGTACCTCGCAAAATCATAATTTCTGGAGGAGTGAGTGGTTGGTTATGAGAAGCGATCAGCTGGCGATTTATGGTATCAATAATAACATCAAAATTGGCAGAAGTTATAAGCATACTTTTTTAATGGGTAGTTATAACAAAGAATATATCTATATTTCTATAGAATTAATCTTTTGTAACAGTGATAATTATGCAATTGATTATACAATACTTCACTGACTTATTTATCGATGATTTTGAGTGATCTCTTGCCACAAGCTGCCTTAGTACTGCTATACCTGAAAGGGTGAGCGAAATATAAAAATGCTTTGTGACTAACTCCTCAAGTTAGCACGCAATGCGCCCCTACTGTGCGCCTGTGCGCCTATTTTCAAGTTAGCCCCCCATGAACTTTGGTACACAACCAAGGATGAAAACAATTCCCTGACTCTGGGCGGGGAAACCCCGCCCCTACTCCTACTCTACGAGAAGCCACTTCGTGTCTACACTCCTTCCCTCCTTCACTCCCTATTTTCAAGCTAGTCTCACTCTGCTCCAAGCCGCGCGCGCGTCTGCATGGACGTTTGTACACAACCAAGGAGGAAAATATCTCGACTGCGGCGACCACACTTAAGCTGTCAACCATCAACTAACAACTAACAACTAACAACCATTTTCAAGCTAGTCCCACTCTGCAAATTTCGTTCACCCTATCTGAAATTCATCCTCAAAAGCCTAAAACGACGTAATCTCTTTAGCCTGCACGATAGTCAATTTGTCAAGCATGTAATTTCTATGAGATTTTTTATGAGTTTTGAGATTAGTTTTATGAGATTGGTGGCTCTTAACCGAACTAATATCAAATTTACGTAGAAATTGGGAAGCTTTTAATCATTGAGCTGAGAGAATTTTACAATCTGTGCTTTTAATTTTTTAACTACATAGCTTACAACCCTGAAGAGAGGATAAGTAGTGCATAGTAATTATTTAAATTCGTTGACTAGCATTGTAGTGATAAACGAAATACCAGATAGAGCAAATATGATTATCTATAGAACATTGAGTCTACCGTATATATGTAATACTGCTATGTCTCTACAATATGGTTATTCACAAATAATTTATACCAATTCTATATGAGGCTGCGCTATATTCCCCTCACTCTAGAAGAATGGGGCTACTATAGGTAGACGCGTAGCGGCTACTTAACAGAAGCCACTCCGTGTCTACGGTGTAGGGTACAAAGCCCGCCGGGAGTAGGCTAAATTTGGCGCATCTTTATAAAGAAATGGTATTAGGACTGCTATAGCATTAAAGAAAATAAATATTGTAGGAGTAAATGGGTGGCATACTTCAGAGATTCTAGTGCAAAAACCTCTTCAGAAGTCTCAGAAGAACAAATTATATCGAGTAGATTGGCTCAGAAAAATCGTCATACTTTTACGCAATTGTGGAATTTATATCAACCTTATCTGGAAAATCTTTGTCGATTCCAAGGATTAAAAAATGACGAAGATATACAAGATGTGGTTATGATGGTATTTGAAAAAGCTTGGAAAAAATTACTCAATCAAGACCAGAGCATAAATAATTTCAAAGGTTGGTTGGGAAAAATTACCTGTAATCTTTGTATTGATATTCTTCGTCAAACCAATCAGACTCCTTTTAATACTTCTTATATAGATGACATAAGTGATACTCAAGCAATAGGAATTTCCAGTTATCACCATCCTATGTCAGATTTACTCCAAGAAGAAGAAATACAATATCTTCATTATTGGATTAGATGTTTACCTGACAGGTTACATTATCCTGTAATACTTCATTATTACCAAAAAAAGTCCTACTCAGACATTGCACAAGAATTATCAATTTCTCAATATAGTGTTGATAAACGCCTCCAACAAGCAAGAAAAATACTTAAAGAGAATCTTTACCGATATCGTTCAGGATTGGATGTTACAGGGTTTGATGAAGCTCAATTACAGAAAGTAGAAAAACAAGATTTTCAAGTAGCAATACTTAGTGATTCTAGTGTAGAAGAAATTAACTGTAGGATAACCCTCTCATGTCTAGAAACTTTACCTCCTGTTTGGTACAACTTTCAATATACTCAGGATTGGATTTGAATGCCTACTTAGTTTTAAATCAAAAACCCACTAGGCAAAACCAAAAGCTAAAAACTTTAAAGAAATACATCGAGCAATATAATTCTGGCTGGAAAAAACGTCTAGAATTAGCTAATTTACTATATGAGATGGGTCGTTGGTCAGAAGCAATTCCAGAATACTATCAAGTTATCAAAGCACAATCCCAATTAATCCAGCCTCATATTCAATTAGGTAAAATTTTACATTTACTTAATAGGAAAGGAGAAGCGATCGCAGTTTATAAAAGTGCTTTAGTTTTATCAAAAAATGAAGCTACTAAGCAGCATATCATTGGCTCAATTGAATCTTGTCGAGGCAATACGAAGGCTGCGATCGCAGCTTTTAAATCGGCGACAGCTTTAGAACCTAATAATTTAGCTCACTGGATAGCTTGGGGAAAAATACAAATAGAAGCAGAAGATTTTGCTGCTGCTTTATCAAGCTTTGAAACAGTATTATCCCTCGATCCTCATAATTTTATGGGATTAAATTATTGTCACGATTTGTTATTAGCATTAGGAAATATTTCCGCAGCGGAAAGATGTTTAAATAAAGCTGTAACAATTGCATCTACAGATGTGCAAACCCAAAAAAGATTGATTACTAATCGATTGCGTAAAAGGCTAGTATTCGACGCGGAAGGAAAACAAACTAAAAAACTGATCGGTTCTTTGCTTAAAAGAGCGTCAGGCTCCGCAGAAATTCATAATTTACTAGCTCAATACTATATTTTACGTGGAGAAAAACAGAAAGGGATTGAAGTCTCAAAAAAGTTTACCCAGGAACATTTTCACAATCCTCATGCCTGGTATTACTACAGTCAATACTTATTCGAGCTTGGCAAACATGAAATAGCAGCAAAAGCAATTTTACAAGCTTATGAATTATCTGTAGGTAAACTGCGTGATCGCGAAATTTATCGGGCATTATGCAAAATCTTACCAGCAACAGGGAGGTTAGAACAAACCCGATCCATCATCACTGAAATGTTAAAATATTTCCCAGAAAGTTGGACTGTTTGGTCAACCACAGGAAAAATCTTAGTCCAATACCTCCAAGAATGCGATCGCGGTTGTTATTATTCCCTGCAAGCAACAAAACTGCAACCCAAATTAGCAGATCCTTGGCTGCGTCATGGTAGAATCTTATCTTTAGCAGGAAAATATGAAAAAGCGATCGCAGCTTTAATTCAAGGCTGGCAATTTTTGTGCCCTGAAACTCAAAATCTCAAATCAGTTTCGGCGGCTGTTTGGCTAGGAGAAAGTTATCAAGCACTTGGGGACAATCTCAGCAGTCAAGAGTGGTTAGAAACAGCTTGCCAGCAAATTCAGGAACTAATCAAGTTTAACCCTGCTACTGCTAATTACTGGTACGACAGAGCTTTAGGGACTTCCAGAAGATTTCCCTAAACGTTACAAAACTTCATATATAGTGCTACGCGTTAGGGAACAGGGAACAGGGAACAGGGAACAGCAAACCTATGAACAGTAAACTTATTACTTATTACTTATTACTTATTACTTATTACTTGCGCGTAGCGCTGCTATACAGGATGCTGCCCATAATAAGGGGAAGCCTCTGACCAATCAGGACGTTTACCCAAACACCAATCTAGATATGCTAGTGACAACATATTGTTAACGGTTGCTGCCAAACCAGATTTAGCTTCAATTAACTCATATTCAGTGTGCCAACTAGCCAACTTTTCTTGCCATGTTTCTGGGGTAAACACGGTATCTGGCAGTAATATATTTAGCTCAAAGCTATCTGGAGTGAGTTGATAAATTGCCCCAAAAACTTGACCTCTTTGTGCTGGCATTTGCACTGCGATCGCTCTATGTCCTATTTCCTGACCCCTATTTTCTAGCTCTGAATAAGCCACAGCAGCTAAAGTAGAAATTGCAAATACGGGAATATCTAGTTGCTGTCCTAAAGTACGGGCAGCTACAACACCAATCCGAGTCCCAGTAAAACCACCAGGTCCTTTAGCTACCGCAATAAATCCTAAATCAGTCCAAGTTTGGGGTTGAATAAACTCAATCAAATATTGATGCAATAAACTGGATACCTGACGTTCTAAATTCCAGACATCAGAACGTGTTTCTCCACCAAAGTTACTGATTGCCAAACCTAATTCAGGGGTGGTGGTATGTAGAGCCAAACCGTATTTTGTGAATGCTTTTATTTTTTTTTCAACTGTCTTTCTAGTGACTTCAAATCCCCAAGAACCCATAAATCAGTTACTTTCCCTTCCTCCACTTTACGTCTTAATTCAAAAGGTGATACCGACGAATCTCACCTATGGCAAACTAGTACTATTATTATTGCATATTTTCTTGGAAGGATAATTCATTGTCCTGGGGGCTTATCCCCATAAATAAAATTGAGGAGTTTGCGCCCTTCGATTTTTGGTCAAACAAGGATAAAGTAAGTCCTGACTATTGAGAAAGCTGAATTTCCTTGACCAAATCATCAAAAGGCTGCCAATTATCTTCCTGTACAATTGGCTCCCAAACAGATTCAATTACAGGTTTTAATATTACAGTTTTCGGATTACTTTGCTTGAGATTTTTTGCCACATTTTCTAACTCATCGGTAGAAAAATTAGTTAAAACTTGATGATATATTCCTGACCAATTAAAGAATAATTCCGTACTTCCTAAAGACTTCCCAATTTCCGATTCTCGAAGAATAGTACTCGCATCATCACGCCATTTACTGGAAAAAGTATCTGCTAAGTCAGCAAAAAAGTGGTGATAGCTAATTGGATAATGCTTGAGAAATGCCAAAGTTGACTTTAATAATTCTTCTGTTTGGGATATCTCTAATTCTTCAAACCCCAACTTAAGCAGCATTAAACGGCGATATTCCTTTCGATACTCACGATCAAAACTCTTTAACCCCACTTCCATATCCCCTAGGGGAATCACATCCTTTAATGCCTTTTGCAACAACTCCAAATTATAGCGACAAATCCCTGGCTGATGGGTATAACAGTAGCGTCCATAATAGTCAAAATATGCCGCAGTAAAATAGGGTTCATAGTTAGGAATGAAAGCATAGGGACCATAGTCAAAGCTTTCCCCAGTAATGGACATATTATCCGTATTTAGCACCGCATGACAAAAACCAACTGCCATCCACTGGGCAACTAGTTTCCCTACCCTTCCTGCCAACTCAGCATAAAACAAAGCATATCTATCCTCTTCCCCTTGCAAGTGAGGATAATAATGCTCAATTACATGGTCTAATAATCTTTGGGTTAAATCGGGACGCTGGAAATACTTTAGTCGCTCAAAAGTACCAAAACGGATGTGAGATTGACTCATTCTAATCATCACACAAGAACGAGTGGGTGAAGGCTCATCACCCCGCCATAAAGACATCCCAGTTTCCACCACACTTAAACAACGGGAGGTATTCACACCCATGCGGTGCAACATTTCCGCCGCTAATACTTCCCGCACCCCTCCCTTGAGAGTCAACATCCCATCCCCTCCACGGGAATAAGGGGTTCTTCCAGAACCTTTAGTACCAAAGTCGTAAAGCCGATTGTCAACACCCCGCACCTGCCCATACAAAAAACCCCTTCCATCTCCTAACATGGGGTTATACTCGCCAAATTGATAGCCATGATAACGCAGCGCTAAAAAGGGTTGGCGTTCCTCAAATTTGCCAAAAGCTTGAATAAAATGCTCGTCTGTCACTGTTTGTGGTGCTAATCCCAATGTTGGTAACAATGCATCGTTGCGCCAACGCAGGATATGCTGGGGAAATTCAGCAGCGGCAACTTCATCATAGTAATCATCCCCTAATGATTCTATGGCAGGTTCGTAGTTCAGGGAGAGAAAGGGATTGGATAAATTATTGTTGGCGTTGTGGGTGGTTTGGACCAAAGTCATCTAAAACCTCCTGGGAGTGTAGAAACCGCGTACCTTCAGTCGCGGAGGAAACAAGACTCAAGCGGATTTATCCGCCGTGGAAATTCTCCACGAGCCGTAAGATTTGAATTTACAATCAACAGGATTTGCATTTTGAGTTAATCGTTTGCCATTCCCTAAATTGTGCAAGCTGATTGTTTTTCTGTTCGGGTCTTTTTTAGTCGGCGATTCTTGCCATCCACCCACATAACAAAAACCATATTTTGGGTGTTTAACAATTGAGCCGCGTTTAAAACCCACGCTAATTGTTCCACCATATCTAGGACGAATATGTCCAGATTGATGCTGCAATCTGTGTAATTGTCTACGGTGGAATTCTAAGGGAATAATCTCAATTAGATGTGTATTATCCGGTCTAAGATGTCCACCTACAAACCAATTAGCCAGCACCCAAGAATCGACACAATGGGCATCAAATTTGTTGGATAGTTTGTTTTTGGATTTCTTCAACCCTAAGCTTTGCCGTATTTCGTAAGTATGGTTCCCTGTCCGAGTTTCTAGGTTTGCAAGTCGTTCTAGCTGTGAGTAAAACCACTTTTTACCGACTTCTAAAGGACTAAACATGATGTTCCGCTTGATTGCACCTTTCCAAGTCTTAGCTTTTATATCCTCAACCACAAAAGTGGAAACTGGGAACATCAATGTCAACCATTTACAAATACGCAATTTCCATTGCCATCTGCTACGTGTGGATGGAGGTAATTTCTGTTTATTAACAAGTCGATTCTTGCGGTTTTGGCGACATGGGGTATTGCGAAATCTTCTTGCACGGCGCATATTTCTACGAACTTCTACATGATCTTTCACCCAATTAACTGCGTGGGTTTGAATATTTAGGTAAGTGTGAGCTTGTGATTTTATTGTGTAACCTTCGCGCTTATAGCCAGGGTCAACTCCAACCGCTATTGGTTGAGTATTTCTATTAGATGGTTCTTGATTTAATCGAACACAAAATACTCCTTTTTTGAAGAACGGTGTAGCTTTCCCTGATTTAATCCAACGCCTTGCCCTGCTAGGCGTAGTTGGCATCAAAGGGCGGTTATTTTGGTCAATCACTGGTACGAACATTTGACGATAAGTCCCAATTGGGTGTATGTATCCCTAAGCCCTTCGGGCACGCTTCGCGAACGCTACTGACTGCCACAGAGGTTACAAACTAGGGAGGCATTCTTAACGTGTTTTGGGCTACCACACCCAGACAGTTCAGTCAAAATAGCTAGACACTGTTTTAGTCTTGAATTAAGAAGGTGGTAAATCTCCCTCTTCCAAGCCCCCGAATAGAATTCGGGGGTCAGTGACGCAAACTCAAGATATTATTAATATTACGCGATGTGCAACTTGATTTTTATTCCCCTCCTTTTCAAGGCTAACGTGTTGTACACATTTCTCCAATCCATGAAATCATCACCTCACCCTCGCTTTTTGGCAATGCAAAAATCTTTCCCTCTCGTTATAAAGGAGAGGGATGTCTCTCAGGACAGGGTGAAGTTTACTACAAAATATTGGGAATTCCATAATTTGTGTGTACACCGTAGCCTTTTTAAGCAGGGTCAGAAAGGAACTCACGCTGATTTACTAAGTTTAATCCCCCCAACCCCCTTATCAAGGGGGCTTTGAAAAAAGTCGCACACGAGGTTAATATTACCTTTGTATACAGGATAAGCGATCTCTCAAATTTGATCTGTCATCTCCTAACAACTACTCTCTTCGGTGATGTAAGATTACCAATCTCCAAAATCTCTCTATCCTCTGTATTCTCTGTGCCTGGAACAGTTTTTATCCAAATAAGGCGATAGGCGCAAAACTCCCAAGTGTGTAGGTGAGGATCGAACCTACACACTTCTTTTAAGTGGGAGATGTAGTGCCAACGGCTATTTTAATAGCCCTGATGCTGACTAAAGCCATCTGTAAATTTATGTAAATAAATTGGCTGATTTTATATTTTACAGACTAGCATAAAAATCTAGTGGATAGGTCGATACCATGATAATTTACGAGTTCAAAATCAAAGCAAAAGACAAACAGTATCGCGCTATAGATGACGCTATTCTTACTAGCCAGTTCATTCAAAATAAATGCTTACATTTTTGGATGAACAACAAAGGCGTAGATAAATATGACCTTAATAAATATTGTCGTGTATTGGCGGCTGAATTTTCTTTCGCTAATGAACTTAATAGCATGGCTAGACAATCTGCTGCGGAACGCGCTTGGAGTGCAATTAGTAGATTTTACGATAACTGCAAAAAGAAAGTTAAGGGTAAAAAAGGGTTTCCTAAATTTAAGAAAAATTGCCGTTCTGTTGAATATAAAAGTTCAGGATGGAAGCTTTCATCAACCAGGAAAAGGTTAACAATTACCGACAAAAAAGGTATAGGGACTTTAAAGTTAAAGGGAACCTATAACTTAAATTACTATGACTTAAAGCAGATAAAACGAGTTCGTTTTTTACGTCGTGCAGATGGGTATTATGCCCAATTTGCAATAGATGTCAAGATTAAAATTGAAACTGAAGCTACTAAACAAGTAACGGGAATTGATTTGGGACTTAAATATTTTATTGCTGATAGTCATGGTAATGTTGAACCTTCTCCCCAGTTTTACCGCAAAGCTGAAAGGCAGTTAAGTAGAGCTAATCGCAAAAAGTCTAAGAAGTTCAGTCAAGAAAAGAAAAAAGCAAAAAAACCACAATCCAAAAATTACTATAAAGCCAAAAATCGATATGCTCGTAAGCATTTAAGGGTAAGTCGGCAACGTAAAGAGTATTGCAAGAGATTGGCATACTGCGTAATTCACTCTAATGATGTGATTGTTTATGAAGACTTAAATGTGAAAGGCATGGTAAAAAATCGGCATTTGGCTAAGAGTATAAGTGATGCTGGTTGGACTACTTTCCGTAATTGGTTAGAATATTTTGGGTTTAAATATGGGAAAATAACAATTGCTGTGCCTCCCCATAATACAAGCCAAAATTGTTCTAACTGTGGCAAGAAAGTGAAAAAATCCCTGTCTACCAGAACTCATGTTTGCCCTGATTGTAAATATGTAGAAGATAGAGATATTAATGCCAGTATTAACATTTTAAAACGTGGGTTAAGTACTGTAGGGCATACAGGAACTTACGCTTGGGGAGATTTGCCCTCTTGGGCGATTGGTGCAAGCCTGTCGTCTAACGGCGAGTCTATGAACCAAGAATCTCCCGGTTTATAACCGGGAGAGTGTCAACAGTAAGACAAATCTTAAAAACAAAAAAGAGGGACATTCCCCTCTTCATTGAATCAGTTGGTAATTTTAGTAATTATTACCAAATATTAAAAGCAATTAATTTATGACTCTTCTCCATCAACTGCTGCTGCAACCTCAGTGGTTTCTTCAGCAGTAGCTGCAACCTCAGTGGTTTCTTCAGCAGTAGCTGCAACCTCAGTGGTTTCTTCAGCAGTAGCTGCAACCTCAGTGGTTTCTTCAGCAGTAGCTGCAACCTCAGTGGTTTCTTCAGCAGTAGTAGCAACCTCAGTGGTTTCTTCAGCAGTAGTAGCAACCACTTCAGTAGTTTCCTCTGTAGCAGGAGCAACTTCTACAGGCTCTTCTGTAGCAGATGGTACTTCTTCTTCAGCAGCCACATCAGCCTCTGGTTCAAGAGTTATTCCTTGCTGTTTCGCCAACAGTTGTTCGCGGTACTTGGCAGCCATTTCTTCTGCTTTATCATATACCACGTCGCGGTTCTTAATCATGTCACCCGGTTCGGGTTCTAACTGCTTGGTAGATAGTGAAATCCGACCTCTTTCCGCATCCAAATCAATGATCATGACTTTCAATTCATCATTAACATTGAAGACGCTGTGGGGTGTATCAATGTGTTCGTGGGAAATCTCGGAAATGTGCAGTAGACCACTGACACCACCAATGTCAATAAAGGCACCGTATGGTTTAATACCCCGTACCGTACCAATTACGACTTCGCATACCTCTAAGCGGTTCATCTTCCGCTCAACAAGTGCTCGACGATGTGATAAGACGAGGCGGTTCCGTTCTTCGTCTACTTCCAAGAATTTCAGTGGTAGTTCTTCGCCTAATAAATCTTCTTTTGGCTTGCGAGTGCTAATGTGAGAACCGGGGATAAAACCACGCAATCCTTCAATTCGTACTAATGCACCACCACGGTTAGTTGCGAATACACCAGAACGAACCGTAGCATCCTCGGCTTGCAGCTGTCTCACCCGCTCCCAAGCACGCATATATTCAATCCGGCGGATGGAAAGGGTTAACTGTCCATCTTCATTTTCATCGGTGAGGATGAAAAATTCCCTGGTTTCGTTGGATTGTAAAACTTCATCCGGGCTATCCACCCGGTTTATAGACATTTCTTGTATAGGTATATATGCTGCTGTTTTAGCACCGATGTCAATCAGAGCGCCACGCGGCTCTATACTGAAAACTGTACCGGGCACGATATCCCCTGGG
>JASJCJ010000024.1 GCA_030066045.1 Calothrix sp. MO_167.B12 | reverse complement strand
GGATACGCTTCGCGAGCAACACTTTGCTTATGCCGGGGAACCCTTTCGGCAGTTACTCCACTTGGGGAGACCCCAAGACTGTACTGCCTCACCACCGCAAGTGTTTCACCGCAACGGAGTGGCTCCCCAACCTACAATTGATGCTAATTTTGGGGTTTGAAAACAGACCCTAGCCTTATAGTGCTACGCGCAAGTAATAAGTAATAAGTTTACTGTTCATAGGTTTGGTGCACTCAAAAATGTCCGCGCCCTGATTGCGTAGTGCTATAGCATTGTTCAATTTTTGAGATGCTGTAGATATATTACTATCATCGCAATAAATATTTACTATTGTTTACATACTTGCTGGTATGTATAATGGGAACATACTTTAATCTGCCAGTACTAAGCAAAGACACAAAATCCCTCCATTTTGTAGGGATTAACACCTTTTATATGTCACATAAGCGAACTGCTTGCATAGATAAAACAATTTAAAAAATGGCAACATTGGTAAATTCAGAAATCAAAGAAACTAAGAAAAGACTATTAGAAACAGCTTTGAATCTAATTTGGGAAAATAATTATGAATCTGTGGGAATTGCTCAAATTTGTGAAGAGGCAGGAGTAACAAAAGGTGCTTTTTATCATTATTTTCAATCAAAAGCTGATTTAGTTACCGCCGCATTTACAGAATATTGGCAACAAACTCGTCTAGAGATGGATCGAATATTTTCATCACAAAATACACCCATAGAAAGGGTGAATTTATACTGTGAGATGCTAATTTCTAAGCAAAAGATGCGCGAATTGCAAACAGGTAATGTGCTTGGTTGTCCATTCATATCAAGCGGACACAATACTCAAGAAAAACAACTCAAACAGCTTACTGCTAACACGGTTCAAAATGTAATTAAGTATTTTGTTTCTCTCATTAATGATGCTCAACATGAAAATCTTATCAGTCAAGAATTAAATGCAGAAGATTTAGCCCGTTATATGTATGAATTTATTCATGGTGTATTGATATTAGCAAGACTTAAAAATGATTTAGACATCATTAGAAATGATTTACAACCAGGAATATTAAGAATCCTGGGCTTGCAAACAGTTACTTTGTAGCTTGATATTTTCAAGATTACATACCGACCAGTATGAATGTTAGTTTCAGGTTATTTTTTTGTCCTCTCAAATATTAAGATATATAAAATCATGCAACAGCCTATACCGCCAGATACAACTGTAGAGAATCAAACGGATGATTTTGTAGAGAATAATGAAACAGATGTAATGGTAGATGCCGCAGAGCCAGAAAGCTCTCAAAAACCCTGGTTGTGGACCTTGCTAATTATTTCTGTGATGATTAATGGAGTTGCCCTATGGCAAATGTTTTCCTCAACATCGCCAACCAGGGAACCAGTAGCCATTGCAGCCAAAGTACCTCCTCCACGGTCGGTAAAACTCACAACTTTAGCTCGTGGTAATACTACGCAAAAAATCCAGCTTTTAGGGCAAGTTGAATCACCCCAGCAAGCGACTATCCGGGCGCAAACGGGAGGGGTAATTAAGCAAGTGCTAGTGCAAGCAGGCGATCGCGTTACTCCCGGGAAAGAAATTGCTGTCATAGATAATACAGACCAAAAATTGGCATTAACTCAAGCCCAAGCCCAACTCGCACAGCAGCGCAATCAACTAGCCCGGTTAGAAGTGGGTACCCGTCCGGAAATCATTGCCCAGCGTCAAGCTGCGGTTAGTTCAGCCCAAGCCAGGGAAAGGGAAGCCATAGACAACCTCAAACGTCGCACTGAATTAGTCAAACAAGGAGCGATCGCCCAGAGACTATTAGTGGAAGCACGGGCTGCGGTTGATGATGCTCAAGGAGCCAGATTAGCAGCCCAAGCGGCATTAGCGGAAGCCAAAGCTGGTCCCACCCGTGAAGAAATAGCTGCTCAACAGGCAAATGTTGCAGCTGCAACAGCATCTGTCAATCAAGCAAAATTAGCATTAAACAGGACTCGCATCCGTGCAGGTTCCGGTGGTGTAGTCTCCCAAAGGAAAGTTAGTCCGGGGGATTACGTAGAAAGTAATAGCGAGATAGTTAATTTAATTGCAGGTGATAGACTAGATATTTTCTTGGAATTGCCAGAAAAAATTAGCGGTCAAGTCACACCAGGAACCAGGGTGGAATTAACCGCCCGTGCATTACCTAAATGGCGCGGTAATGCCACAATTAGCGGTGTGGTTCCCTCGGCTGATGCTGCATCGAGAAGGCAACGAGTAAGGGTGAGACTTGATACACCACCCCCAGGTTTATTACCGGGTATGGCGGTTACAGGTAACTTAAAGTTAGGCAATCAGAGCCAAGGTTTTATTGTATCCCGCGATGCTCTGACGCGTCGGGGCAATCAATGGTTAGTTTTTGCTGTGGAGAATGGTAAAGCCAAGCAAATCGCAATAAAAATGATTGCAGACATGGGTGAGAAAGTCGCTATTTCTGGTACGAGTTTACAGCCCGGTCAAACTGTAGTTGTGCAAGGTGGAGATGGTTTAAAGGATGGGGCAAAAGTGAATGTAGTTGATAGTTGATAGTTGTTAGTTGTTAGTTGATGGGTGGTGGTTAAATATTAGTTAGTCAACTACCTACACCTCTCTTCGAGTAGGTGTAGGCTTGCAAAATCCCTAGTTTAGCTAGATTCACGGTATGCAACGTAAGAGTTGGTTAGGGCAGAGAGATTTGGCAAGGCTAAACGTACAAATATTTCCCTAGTTTGTACCTCTTTATGGTCTAGTCGTGAATAGAAGATACGCTTGTCAAATTGCCCGAAGGGACTGGATTCATCACGCCACTTGACGGCAGTTGCTTCAAGTCGGCAAAGCCGCCCAACGCACTGCCTCCTTTATGCCGGGGAACCCGTCCACCGCAGTGGCTCCTAAATACAAATTAGTAATGATTTGGGTTATCCCTATGAATCAAGTAACAAGAGTTCCTGTAATATCCTCAGATGGAAAGCCTCTTATGCCGACCACTCCAGCACGGTCGAGGAAGTGGATAAAAGCAGGTAAAGCGGTTGGTAAACGTAATAAAGTGGGTGTATTTTATGTCCAATTATTACGGGAACCATCGGGATACGACACACAAGAAGTAGTGTGTGGAACAGATAGAGGCAAAGCATTCACAGGCATTGCTTTTCAGTCTAAGTTGGCAACAATTGCAATATTTCATGCTTGTTTACCTGGCTTTTACAAGTCAAAAAAGACAAGCAAGGATAGGCAATCTGTAACAGGTAAGATGGCAAAACGTACAGAATTGCGTCGTACTCGTAGAGGACAACGTATTAATCGTAAAAAAACATTTAAGCTCAGAAACCATCGCCAAAAAAGATTCAGCAATCGTCGTCAAAATAAATTGCCTCCTAGTGTAAAAGCTAACAGGGAGATGGAATTACGTATACTAACAGAAATGTCCACAATTATTCCTATCTCTGAAATTAGAGATGAGTCATGTGGTGGCAACAGCAAGAAAAATGGATTTGGTATATCTCCTGTAACAGTTGGTCAAGAGTGGTTTAGGGTAAAAGCATCTAAAATCGCCCCTGTGGTGGAAATAGATTCTCTAGACACGGGTAAGTATCGAAACCAACTAGGACTTATTAAGGATAAAAAAGATAAGTCAAAACAATGTCCAGAAACCCATGCAAATGATGCAATTGCCCTAGCTTCCACGTTTTTTATTAAATATAAAGAATTTCACACACCAAAAACACATGGACATCATTGGTTTGGGGAATGTGTCGTAACCAAAGCCCCATTCATTGTGATTACTCGACCAAAATTGTTCAGGCGTAAATTGCACCAAGAAAATTATTCAAAGGGTGGAATTTTAAAACGGCAAGGTGGAACAATAACACCTTTTGGTTTTAGGTCAGGAGATTATGTTCAAACAACCAGAAAGGGTGAGGTAATTAGCGGTTGGATTGGTGGCTTTACTAATTCTGGTAAAACCAAAAAGATTTCCATCTATGACCACAATTGGTCGCGCATTGGTCAATTTAATCCGAACAGTGTCAAATTAATAAAACGGAGTTCGAGATTGTGCGTATTAGCCTAGACCTTTGACACTCCATCCATCATCACCCACCAACTAACAACCACCAACCATAACATCATGAGCTTAATTAAAACCGCCGTTCGTTGGCGACACGGAACATTTGTATTATTTTGTATCCTCGCCCTATTCGGCGCTTTGTCTCTGTTTAACCTACCTTTAGAGTTAATACCAGGAGGCAACCGCCCAGAAATTTCCATTAGTACAACCTATTCCGGTGCGAGTCCCAACGAAGTTGAGGATTTAATTACCCGTCCCATTGAAGAACGACTGGAAGAGGTGCAAGGAATTCAAGAAATTACCAGTCGCAGTTCTACGGGTGTAAGTACTATTAGTTTGGAATTCGAGTGGAACAGTGATATTAACCAACGCTTGGTTGATGTCTTAAATAAGCTGCAACAGGTGGAAGCTCTGCCGGAAGAAGCGGGAGAATCGGATGTAGAGGTTGTTAGCAGTAGCAGCAGCCCAATGATGTGGGTCATTCTCACTTCCAAACCCGGTTTTACTGCCGATATTAACCATTACCGGGATTTGCTGGATGATGTGATTGTCCCCAAATTCCGTCAAGTACAGGGAGTTGGTCAGTTTATCGTTTCTGGTGGTTTGGAGCGGGAAGTTGAGGTAATTGTTGACCCCAAGGCTTTATCTGACCGGAATTTGACAATTGGTGATGTTGTTAATGCTCTGCGTCGCAATAACCGTGATATTCGGGGTGGTCCTCTAGTTTTAGGGAGACGAGAATATCGGGTACGCACCATCAGCCGTTCCACTGATATTAAGCAACTGGAAGACTTTGTGTTACGTCGCGACGAGTCGGGAACCGTATTTTTACGGGATGTGGCTCAAGCCAGAATTGGTAGAAAAATTCAAGATCGGGCTTTGATTCGGGATAATGAACCTGCGGTTGGAGTGGGGATTATTCGTCAAACTAATGGTAACGTTCCCAAAATTTCCCAGGGTATTCGTCAGGCTTTGGTGGAGTTAGAAGCCCGTTTTGACCGAGAAAATGAAGGGGTTACCTTTGATATTAGTTATGACGAGAATGATTATATTAATCAGTCGATTTCCTTTGTCCAGGGAAATTTAATTGCTGGGGCGATTTTAGCGGCGATAATTTTATTACTTTTCTTGGGTTCCCTGCGTACTGTAGCGGTGATTGCAATTACCATTCCCTGCACCCTAATTACAGTTTTTATCGTCTTTATGGCGTTGGGGCGATCGCTAAATGTGATCAGTTTGGCCAGTCTAGCGTTTGCGGTAGGGATGGTAGTTGATAATGCCATTGTTGTCCTGGAAAACGTTTTCACCCATATGCAGCAGGGTAAATCACCTGTTCAGGCTGCCATTGAAGGAACTCAAGAAGTTGGGGGAGCCATGCTGGCTTCAACTTTAACCACTGTGGCTGTATTTGCACCCATTGTCTTAGTGACGGGGGAAGCGGGACAATTATTTGTTGATATCGGCATTGGGTTGTCTGCTTCCGTATTATTTTCCCTGTTTGCGGCTCTGACTTTAGTGCCAATGTTGTCGGGCTTATTCCTCAACCGTGCTGAAGCTGAGAATATATTGCAAGGAATGGGAAATAATACTACTCCTATGGATCCCTTGGAGTTAGCATCAGATCGAATTATTCCTAATCCCCAGCAAAGAAAAACAGCCCGAAAATCCTTGACATCTCAAATTTTTGCTTGGTTAAATAGTTTTGTTACCCGCATATCCCAAATCTTCCTCTTCTTCCAACGCCGACTCGAACAAGTATTACTCAAAAGTGTCAGCTGGTCTTTGGGAAGAAAACGCAAAGGTAGACGTTTAGTTGTCTTAGCAATTCCCATTACCCTGATATTTGTCAGCTTGCAGTTACTTCCACCAGCTGATTATCTACCAGAAGGAAACCGCAACCTAATTTTGTGGTTAGCAGAACCCTTCCCCGGCACAAGTATACCCGAAGCCATCAGTCTTTCTGAACAACCGAGAAACTTTGTCAGCCAGCAACCGGAAGTAATGCGGACCCTCTACATCCAAAGATCAGGTTTAAAAGCGATCGCAGCTTTTGTGAAGCCGGAATTAGCTACAGGTAACACCATGAACAGCATGGTTGGTAGGTTGCGTCAAGCTGGCGCGAATTTCCCCGGTTATCGATTTATGGTTCCCATTCGGACTTCGATTTTTCGTGAACCCGGTAAGGAATTTGAAATTAATATTATCGGTCAAGACCTGGAACAATTGAATAAATTGCAACAACAGTTGATACCCAAATTACGGGGATTAACTGGGGTGCAAAACGTCCGTTCTAATTTTGTCACTGGCGCGCCAGAGTTGCAAGTAGTTCCCAATCGTACCCGTTTGGCAGAAGCTGGACTGTCAGAAAGCGAACTAGGGTCAATGGTAGAAGCAGCATTGGGAGGTTTACGAGCCTCCGAGTTTACCGATGGTAAGCGTGAACTTGATGTCACAGTGGAATTAGAAAATACCTCCGTCAAAACCCCGGAACAACTGCGCCAATTACCCCTGTATATCGGTAATGGTCAGCAGGTACAATTGGCAGATGTGGCGGATGTAGTGGAAACAACCGGACCCGATACCATCAATCACTTTGATTTGGAACGTTCTATTACCATCACTGCTAGTATCTCTAGGGACGCTCCCTTGGGTGCTTTAATTAACCAAACCGAAGCGGAAATTCTGGCACCTTTGCGTGCATCCTTACCATCGGGCTTCCGCATCGAACTTGCGGGTTCTGCCGATGTGTTATCAGAAACATTGTTTCAATTAGGTTCAACCTTTGTTTTATCTCTAGTTATTACTTACTTGCTCCTAGTTGCCCTTTATCGCTCCTTTACCTTCCCAGTTTTAATTATGGTGACAGTACCAATGGGTATATCAGGAGCATTGTTAAGTTTAATACTTGCTAACTCAATTCCCGGTGTGGTGGTTCCCCTGGATATGATTACAGGGTTGGGATTTGTGGTGTTAACCGGGATAGTGGTCAATAATGCAATTCTACTGGTCGATCGCTCACTCCAATTACAACAAGAAGGTCACAGATACGATGACTCCCTATATTTAGCTGTCAAAGACCGTTTACGTCCCATTTTTATGTCCGCAGGAACCAGTGTACTAGGAATGTTACCTCTAGCTGTTATTCCAGGCAAAGGTGCAGAACTGTATCAAGGATTGGGGATTGTACTCACAGGTGGTTTAGCATTTTCGACGATTTTGACACCTACCGTTGTCCCCGCTTTGATGGGCTTATTACGTGATATTGCTGGAAAGCGGGTATCGGAATACCACTCGACCCCTGTCGATTTAGTCAGTATTGATGCCCATAAAAAAACAGAAAACCCAAAACTTGACAAATGTTAATATTTCGTAAAACATCAATATAATTAGGTAAGACTTTGTATTTAAAACTATTAATTATAAAGTCTTTGCTTTGTGTATAGCGATCGCAAATCAAGGCTCAAAACTTTGATTTTCCTTAGTCCGCTTGGTGTAGCTGCATCATGGGCGGGTGATGGTGGTTTAAAAACAGACCCTAAACTAGTAACTCACTCAACAATCAAGGAGATATTAAATATGAGTAATATCAAATTCATCAATGAAGATAAAGAAGTAGTAGCTGCTACTGGAGCCAATTTGCGACAAAAAGCTATGGAAAATGGCATTGATATCTATAAAATTTGGGGCAAAATGATGAATTGTGGTGGTTGCGGGCAGTGTGGAACCTGTGCCGTGGAGATTGTAGAAGGCATGGAAAATCTCTCCCCACCCACAGAAGCAGAGAACCGTTTATTAAAGAAAAAGCCAGCTAATTTTCGTCTTGCCTGTCAAACTTTAGTCAATGGTCCTGTGAGTGTAGTTACCAAGCCCTAGAGGGATTGTACCCAATTGAGCGATCGCCCGTGAGCCAGGAAAAATTTGCCATAACACTGGCATAGTATAGTGGTATCCTAAAATTGTTGAGAGGAAATTAAGAGAGGCATTCTTGGCATGCAAGTTAATGATTTAGGGTTTGTAGCAAGCCTACTATTTGTACTAGTCCCGGCCGTTTTTTTAATACTTCTTTACACTGTGACTGCTAGCCGCGAAGGTAATCAAGATTAATTCATAACCAACATTCTGTATATAAAATGAAAAACCCTACACCTTTAGTGCTGGGGTTTTTATTGAATTGATTTATTTTCCCATAAAAGAATTACAAGCCTTTGTGTTCACAGAGAAGAAAAAACAAACATTTAAAGCCTCTGTGATGGTGATGTACAACGTTGCAACAAATCAGCAACCGGGGTTGGGAACCAGCCTCGCAGACTGTGGATGTCTAAGCTCTACCAATTCGACTAGTAAGCGTAAGCATACTGGCTCGATGCGGCAACTTGGGCAGAAGAAGCGTCAAAAATCCAACCTCAAATCCGATGGGGAATTAGAAACCCCGTCCGACTTTGAGGCGGGGTAGTTCATACAATTCCCCATTGTTCTTGCTCCTTAGTTCACACCGTTAGATTCCCTATCCCCCAACACCTACACCCTAACCCCTGCCTGTAGCGCACGTCATTGCAGGGTAACTCATCCATCCAAAATTTAAAATTGGATAACAGGTTGTGATAGGCTATCTGCATTTGAGCAGCAACAGAGGTATTTGTGATGACAAAGCTAAGGGTGGGATTACTATTTGGCGGACGTTCTGGAGAACATGAAGTATCCATAACTTCCGCGAAAGCGATCGCTAATGCTCTGAGTGTAGAATCAAATGCTAGTAAATACCAGGTACAACCCTTCTATATCCAAAAGGATGGTACCTGGCAAGCAGGGGAAGTCGCTCAACAAGTGTTAGATTCCGGTGTAGCTTTGCCATCCCCATCATCAAAGTCTCAATTGTGGCAATTCCCATCAGCCGCCGCAGAAATTGATGTTTGGTTTCCCATTCTCCACGGACCCAATGGAGAAGATGGTACCATTCAAGGGTTACTAACTTTGATGCAAGTTCCCTTTGTTGGTTCTGGGGTTTTAGGTTCGGCGGTAGGAATGGATAAAATTGGCATGAAAACCGCCTTTGCTCAAGCTGGATTACCCCAAGTTAAATACATGACAGTGACGCGATCGCAAGTTTGGTCAAATCCTTGTATTTTTCCTAAATTATGTGACGAGATTGATACAACCTTGGGATATCCTTGCTTTGTGAAACCTGCTAATTTAGGTTCTTCGGTAGGTATTGCTAAAGTCCGCACCCGCCAAGAGTTAGAATCTGCTTTAGATAACGCTGCTAGTTACGATCGCCGGATTATTATTGAAGCTGGTGTGGTAGTACGAGAAGTAGAATGTGCTGTATTAGGAAATGACCAACCCCAGGCTTCTGTTGTCGGTGAAATTACTTATGATAGCGACTTTTATGACTATGAAACAAAATATACTAGCGGTAGGGCAGAATTAATTATCCCCGCACAAATTAATAATGCTGTTACACAGCAAATTCAGGAGATGGCTTTACAGGCTTTTGCTGCTGTGGATGGGGCAGGATTAGCAAGGGTGGATTTTTTCTATGTAGAAGCCACCGGAGAGGTACTAATCAACGAAATCAATACCTTACCAGGCTTTACCGCTACTAGTATGTATCCCCAACTGTGGGCACACAGTGGAGTTCCTTTTCCTGAGTTAGTGGATACCTTAATTCAACTAGCCTTAGAGGAGCGGAGGAGCGGAGGAGCGGAGGAGTGATGGAGTGGAGGAGTGATGGAGTGATGGAGTGATGGAGTGTAGACACGAAGTGGCTTCTCGTAGAGTAGGAGTGATGGAGTGAGAGCCGGAAAACCGGCTTTCTGGAAATAGGGAGCGAGACGCTCCCACTACAATTGTTTTACTTTGCAGAACTAATGGGACAGACCACTGTGCGATCGCAATCTATCTGCTAAGGGAATATAAGTAATAAGCTGTTATTTTTTCTGTTATATATAAGTATATATATATGTATATTAGGTATTAATTGTATCTGTGTTTTCGGGATGATGAATTGCGAACGTCATAATCAGGCTACAAAAAAATTACTGGCAGCCGATTTTTATTACGGATATGCGATAACAAGCTTGTCCAGTACAATCAAATACGTTTAGCGGTACAAATCTGAAAATTCATCATGAAACATAATCAGAGTGTACAGAGCCAGTCATTGCAACAAAAGATTTATGCGTCCAAGTTACGTCAAAATCTATTTAAAAATACAGAACGCTGGAATACTCTAATACGTACTTATTCTCATTATCATTGGCTGTTTTTATTTAGTTTATTATTTGTCTTTCTCGGTGGTTCAGCGATCGCCCTCTATAGTTTGGCTCATGTAGAAACTGCCCAGCTCAAACAGCCAGAACCTTTGCGAGCAGAAATTGTCAAAGCAATTTCCACCAAAAAAGATGTAGCGAATCCCATACCCATGTGGTTAGTAGTAGCAATTGCTGCTAGTTGTGCCAGTGGATGTTTGATAGTTGTTCGCTTGCTTAACCCTCGTCCCGTTTACCGATCAAAACCAAAAAAACATTTGTCAAGCAATCGCAGCAAAACTACCCTCAGTCAACATAAACATGAATACAAAAAGCAGGAGCCTCTAGTTGGCAAAGATTTACCAGTATTTAAGCCATCTTCCCTGAAAAAAAGAACTGTTAAGAAAGTAGTGAAAAATCGTCCGCCAGTGACAGTTATTCCCCCAAAACCAAAATTCGTTCCCATCCAGAGTCAACTACCAGTGGCAAAGATGGGGAATACACCTGCCAAAAATCCCTTGCCACCATTATTACGTAAGTCTTAATTTTTTGTTTGTCCAGGCAACACTAAAAAATCAACTCTCCAATTTCTGCACTCAACACCACTTTTTTTTTCTCCCTTGTCCTCCTTGTCTCCCCTGCTTCCCACACTTGGGATGTTGGGATGGTGAGGTGATGAGGTGATAATTCATAAATAATAAGAATAAGTAATAAAGAAAAATTTTCTCCGCTTCCCTCCCTCACTCCTTCCCTCCTTCACTCCTTCCCTCCTTCTCTCCTTCCCTCCTTCCCTCCTTCACTCCTTCTCTCCTTCCCTCCTTCCCTCCTTCCCTCCTTCTCTCCCCACTCCTATAATGAAAGTGACCAATACCTGAAGGTGAGCGATCATCCCATAGCATCTGTGCCAAAACATCGCCCTTCCAGCTAGATAAAGGATAAACCGAAGACATGGCAGAAGAAACTAGTAAAAATCAAGCTGGAGAACCAGCGAAACCTGCTGCCAAAAAATCTGCTGCATCCAAAGAAGGAGAAAAGCCAGCAGCAGCTAAAGCAGCCAAAAAGGAAAAACCGCCAGCCATAGAAACTAAGCCATTTGCAGAGTTTGTACAGCAACATTATTTACCAGCTGTGCAAAAAGCGATCGCTGATGAAGGCATATCAGATTTAGAATTGTCTTTTGTCAAGCAAAAATTACCTGTTAGGGGTATGGAACAACTAGATGAATGCTGGCAAGTAGTTGGTAGTTTTGCTCAGGGAAAGCGCCAATTTAATATTTATTTTCCTGATGAAAATATTAAGGGTAAGAAAGCATTCTCTTGCAATGAAGGCAAACAACCCAGCACCTTGGAATCATTTCTTATTGACGAGCGCAAAGTGACCTTAGATATTCTCATTTGGGGATTGACACAGCGTTTAAATAGTCAAAAATGGCTAGGTAGAAATTAACCAAGTTCGTGAAAATGGTAAGTGACGGCTCCGGTAACGGGGTCGTTATCTATTCTCACATAGCCCGATTTCAACATCTCCTTCAAAGCGGTTTCTACTTCTGTAAAACTAGCACCCGTAGCTTTGACACCTTGAGTAACATTGAGCATGCCTCCCTTCAACTCCGCAGCTTCAATTAACTTTACAACCAGCTCATCGCCAGTGGGGTGGTAAACTTCCGCAGCTACAACAGGTTGATGTGTGGGTACACCTAAAGGAGAAACCCCGGCTTTTAATCTTAGTTTTTGTTCCTGTTCATCTACCATCCCAGGAATGTAAAACAAATCTATGAATTGCCCAAAACCGAATACTCCATAGGTAAACAGCCACAATAAACCAGTACCAATTTTGCCATTATATAAACGGTGTAGTCCTGCTAAACCAAAGAACCAAGCTGCATTCAAGATATAGGAGACAACAAGACGATCCTGATGCTCCTGGTTAGTTTTGTTTTCAGTCTTCATTTGCTTTTCCACCCTTTGGACTCCCTTCAATTTTTATAGATTGTGAAATGATGTGTAGTAGCGATTGTAATTGGCTTACCAATAAGAGTGAGATCGTTAAAAATAACTTTCTGTATTGTGGAATCTTGACCGTACAAGGAGTGTATCAATTCATTAATTACATCCTTTTTACAAATGGTTACTACTTAAAGTTTAGCAATCTGGATCGATGGTTTGGGGTGAGTGCTGATAATGGGAAACTGTTAGCGCAGCACAAGAGTGCAGGAGGCTAACTGAAATGACACATTTCCCAGTAAAATAACTGGGCATTGCAAATACGAACAGGTAAAATACCAGGTAAAATACAATGGCTGAAGCTCGTATCGGCATTATTGGCGGTAGCGGTCTATACAAAATGGATGCTCTACAAAATGTCCGAGAAGTAGAAATCCAAACTCCCTTTGGTTCCCCTTCCGATGCTTTAATTTTGGGAACATTAGATAATACACCTGTAGCTTTTTTAGCACGCCACGGTCGTAGTCACGTACTATTGCCCTCTGAATTACCATTTCGTGCCAATATTTATGCCATGAAAGCGTTGGGAGTAGAATATTTAATCTCTGCCAGTGCAGTGGGTTCTTTAAAAGCGGAAGCCAAACCCCTAGATATGGTAGTTCCCGATCAATTTATCGATCGCACCAAAAATCGCATTTCCACATTTTTTGGAGATGGGATTGTGGCCCACATTGCCTTTGGCGACCCGGTTTGTAATAATTTAGCTGGAGTATTAGCAAGTGCGATCGCGGATTTGAATTTACCCGATGTGACTCTTCACCGTGAGGGAACCTATGTTTGTATGGAAGGTCCTGCATTTTCTACCAAAGCAGAATCCAATCTGTATCGTAGTTGGGATGCAACGGTAATTGGTATGACTAATTTACCAGAGGCAAAGTTGGCTAGAGAAGCGGAAATTGCCTATGCTACCTTAGCTTTGGTGACGGATTACGATTGTTGGCATCCAGAACATGACAGTGTGACTGTAGATATGGTAGTAGCAAATTTACAGCGTAATGCAATTAATGCCCAAAAGGTAATTCGAGAAACAGTGAAGCGTTTGGGTGCTAATCCTCCTACTAGTGATGCTCATTCAGCATTGAAATATGCAATTTTAACCCCATTGGATAAAGTTACAGCAGCAACTAAGGAAAAAATGGGGGTATTGTTGCAAAAATATTTGTAAGTCCGTTGTATTCCTGACTTCTAGCCTACGGGAAACCACTAAGGATTGAAGATGAAATAAAATACAAAACCTTGCCCTATCCTGTCAGACATCCCTTTCCTTAATAAGGAGAGGGAAAGATTTTTGCATCGCCAAAAGCGAGGGTGAAGTTCAATTATAGAGGGAGCATATTACCCCTGTCCTAAGAAAACAGAAAAACACGTAGGGTGTCCTGCCGCGTTCGCTTTTAGCGTTCCCGCAGGGTAGCGTAACGCACCATCCGGTAATCCTTTTGTTACGGAGCACTGTTAGCATAACGTAATAACGTTGCCCACTGCAAGTGCAAATATTGGGTCGTGACGTAGAGTTTCATGGTCATTTATATCTTCATAGCCCATGATTAAGCCATATATCCTTTGTGCAATTACAGCGATTTTCAGGTAAATAGACCACACCGTAGGGGTTTAGCATTGCTAAACCCCTACATGAAGATGTAGTTCAAATAGATGAAAACTGCTGTAAGTTATGAACTGGATATAAAACTTTATTTGGGTCTCGGTAATCTTTGAAACATGCCGCCAATCGTGATGTTATTTCTCTTTTTCTGTCTAGTTCCCCAATTAATGTTAATCCTGCATCCGATGTTACAGGCTCACCATTGAAATTCACTACAACTGGACATGACTTTTCTTGTCCAAATATGAACTGCTTCGGTATAGAATGATTTTTATCTGGGGTCATGCTTTAAACTGCCGAGATTCTTGTGTAATATACATTTTGGCAGTTTTTGACCCCTCTTTTTTCAATCTTGGTGAGAAATCCGGGTAAGGGATAAGTCTTCAAGCACTTGTTTGGGTCTTTAGTAAACCTGAAAACTAAGTACGTTATCCTATGTCATCTTGGACACATTGACAAGTGACACCATTTTGGTCATCTGAAAAAAGATTTGTAACCTAGCAATCTTGCATAATGATTGCCCTCGCCCCTACCACCAACTCCTCAGATAGCTTTAATTAGGGCTTGCTGAAAAAGTCTCTTGGTGGGGGTAGGGAATAGGGAATAGGGAATAGGCAATAGTTCGGTGCCTATGGGTTTCTATTCTTTTTACCATCAAAAATAGCAGATGCAAGGATTTTAGGTTTAAAATCCTAATTGACTTGCACGCCCTGACCCAATAAAATAGCCTCAAAGAATTGATACATCAATATTTTTCAGTTATTCAGCAAACCCTAATTACTACACACCACCGGGAGTGTCAAACTGAACTTAACCGAGAAAAAATAGTTAAGCCATTAGGCACACAAATAAACTCAATGGGGTTTTCATCAAATACTTCGCCATCTACTACTAGTTTTTGAGTTGGCTCGGTGGTTAACTTAAGCTTATTAGTACGCAAACGAATTAGATTTTGGTCTTCAACTTCCGATTTAGCAAGAGCAGAAGTGAGTAAAGCTGCTGATGTATTAATTCCTTCCAGCCAAGTTTTAGATACAGGAATTGTCACTTCTAAAAGACCATCGTCGGGAATAACAGCACCAAAGCCTTGAGCCATAATCGAAGTTGCAGGAGCAGCATTGGCAACCGTAACTGCACCTGTTTTAAATTCTAAAATTTGACCATCAATCTCAATTTGAGCCTGAAAATCCTGTTGCGTAAAAAATTGCTGCGCTCCAGAAAGAACATAAGCAAGAGTTCCCAAGCGATTTTTTAGCTCTCGATTGGCATTATTGACCATCCCTGCTTCAAAACCTACCCCAGCCAAGAGAATCATCGGGATTTTATTACAATAGGCTGCGTCCACCATTCTCGTATTTCCTGCTGCAATAGTTTCACAAGCCAGTCTGAGATTAGTTGGCAGCCCCAAAGCAACTGAAAAAGCATTGGCAGTACCACGAGGAATAACACCCAAGGGTATTCCCGTGTCAATAGTTGCTCCAGCGATCGCTGATACTGTACCATCTCCTCCCGAAGCAATTACGCAACCTGTTTGGTCTTCAGTTTGATTGGCTTGTATTTTGGCGATCGCTTCTTTAGCTTGAATGGCTGGGTCGAGTTCTGGTTGGGTAAAAATAGTGTGGAGATTCATCTGGGGTTCAAGAATACGACGAATCATTTCTAAATCTCGGTCTGGATTCCCTTGTCCTGCTACAGGGTTGAAAATCAAATAAGCATCTCTCAGTTTGGCTACGGCTTGAATCGATAATTCGGCAGTAGAGATATTAGTGGCTAGAGGTATATCGTAAAAGTTACAGATCCTAATTAAAGCTTGACAATCAGGTTCGGGAGTTTGGGAGTTTAGCCCATCCATCAAAAATATTACGCCTACTACTTCCCCCGTGACAACTTGGGCTGCTATCTGTAGAATGCCTCCCTCCGAACTCGATTTTACTTTATTGACGGATAATCCTGCTTCTTGCTCAATCTTTTGTCCTGTGCCACTTGTAGCAATTAGATCGTAGCGAGCAAGAATTGAATAATATTTTTTGGCTAAAACGACAATCTCATTCTTTCTATTATCCTGGGCAATTAAGGCAATGGACAATGGCATAAATTCATATCTTTTGGAAAACAAAAAAATCATACAAATTATTATATTATTGAGAACTTTTTTCTGGTGATCGCTTTAGCGCAAAATAAATTAAATAAGCGAAGAGAAGTCCTACAGATAAAGTTGCCGTCCAACCCCAAGGAGCGATTAAAGCTCCCCCAACTGCTAGAAGTGAGACAATAGGTTCGATATAGCTTTCTTGGCGAATATGACGGATTTCATCATCGGATATTTTGGCATCGACTAATCTACGGTTTTGTGTTGCATAAATCCAAGTAGCAGTTGAAAATATCCCCACTCCTGTTACGGAAAGACTGTAGAAAACCTGCACCGTCAAAAATTACCAGGGATGCTGGCGGTGGTTGACGGCGGATTAAGGTTTGGATGGATGCCACTTGCAGCAGACAATCAGGATTTGGTTTATACCCGGCTTTAATAATGCCCACGGGTATACCTGCAACACCTTCTAATTTATTAGCTGCTTGTTTAGACTAATGGGAAGTTTGAATACTTTATGTTTCATTGCTACTCTGGAGGTAGTAAGCCTGGGCAAGTCAAAACAATAACGTCCTTGATTCCTTTCTCTTGAGAAGATATAGCTTTGACCACAGAAGTAAAGTGAAAGAACTGACGGTCATTAAAAACTAGCAATTCACCAGGATTAAGAATTTTGGTAAAAATCGGGTTGCCGTCCTTCGATTTGTAAAGGTAGGTTTCTCCTCCTTCAATCCTTTCTCGGTTAACGCAGAATATCCCAACCAGATCTACACCATATCTGTGGATAACTTCCGGCACTGACTGACCTGCTTCCTCAGGAGAAGCAAAAATTCTAATCTGATGAACGCCCACTTCGTTCGCAGCGGAACAAACCTTACAGAACTCAAAAAACTCCAAGACCACTTTTTGAAAGTCTTCAAGTTCGATCAGAGCATCATCTAGTTCTGAAAACTCTCTGACCAAGTCACCCATTAAGGGATTATATTCTTTACTTTGAAATAAAGGGCGGTGCGGTAATTTAATTAAGCTATGTTCATACACCTGGAAGCGAGAGAGCCGTCTAAAGCAATAGTTTCCTTCTAAATATGGATCGGCAGGTAGATCGCCAAAGAAAGACTCAATTTTATCTAGATTTACAGAATTTAGGGCTTCCAAGGCATAGTCGGTAATACAATTGAAGTCTTGTGTTTTTAGTGAATGCAGGATTATCCTTTCTTCGGTGGCTTTGACTGACCCTAGCTGTTCTGAGCTACTGAGGGAAAAAGCTGACTGTTGGTCAAAGCTAGTGTCAATTGGGATATGTAATTTTATCCTCTCTTCTTCGCCACTTGGCACATTTTCTGGGTATTCTTGAGCATTTATCCAATCCAAAACGCCCTGAGCAGAACGTAACGCCCCTTCAATAAATCCATGGTAATCAGAGTAAGCTTCACCACATACATGAATATTTTTATGTTTGTCTCGGTCATTTATGAGACTAAAAGCTCTCAAGCGGACAATCATTTCCCATGACTTGGTATTAGGTCGCCATGCATGACAGGCAGCACCATAGGGTTCTTTACCCCAGTCATGAATACCGAAATCTTCAATGGTTCTTTTTAGTTCTTCAACAATATTTTGGGCTGATTTATTTGGAAAATGCTGCCAGCTATTAGGTGAAATACTGCTATCAGAAGTGTCAGTCTCCTGGTGCTCCATCTCCAAGCCATTGGTGAAGTATTTGAAGAACTGCTTGACCAATCTCAAATCCCCTCTAATTTCCGCTTGATCGTGATGGTTAGGAGCAAGTATATAATTGTTCCAATATTCACTTGCAATGCTATCTGTATAAACCATCACCATACCCTTACCGTTTTTGTTAAATACTGAAAAGTCCTCCTTGCGGATAAAATACTCGTGGCTTTTGCGGTAAGAGGTGTAATAAATTACCCAACCAGTATCGTTATTTTTCTTTTCCACGGTCATATCATCAGGAAGCTCAATCCCAGCATCGAGAAATTCATTACGTATATCTTGTGAAACTAATCCTTTATCTAGCTCTGCTTCATATTGCTGCTGCCTGTCTTGATTGAGTTGAAGAGACTGTTCTTGATAATAATGCATTTCTCTTGTGGGCAGGGTGTATGCTCCTGTTTGAGGTTGAGTATCTTCATCCCACCAAGGAGCATCAGTCACAAAAAATAGTTTCAGTAGGGGAATGGGAATTACTCCATCCAAGGCTTCTCGTATTGTTTCAGGGAAGTATGGTGACAAACGAATCAAAGATTGTTTTGGCAAAGCCAATATAACGTGCTTAGCGAGAACTTCTTCAATTTCTCCTCGAAAATAGAGCCTAATTAGTTCCCCTTCAGAACTCATTCCCCTCAATTCTTGGTTGCTTTTTCGGCTGAAGTTGTTAAATGCATCGAGTTTCTTGAGAATTTTGTTGGTAATTTGTGCCGAACCTCCTTTAATCCCAACCAATTTATCATGGGGTTGTAACCCACGCAGCCAGAAAATAATCCATTCAATAGCATTTGGGTTTTCGGAAATAATATGATAAAAGTTCCCCATATCTCTAATTTTCAAAACTGCACGATGACTCAAAGCATCACTTAAAGCGTTCCAAAAACCACGAGTATATAGTAGTTCTCCGTTAGGTTTACCCCCTTGTCTGGCAGTTTTGCGTAAGTTGTCAAAGTCATATTCTGGGGCAGATGCAGGTTCTTGTTGCTCGAATTTGGCGATTTCATCATCCATTTCCTTTTTAGACATCCCATCCCTGTACATTCCCAGGACTTTTAAAATGCCCATTCTCAGAAGATTTAAAGGATCTTCCTGCCATCTTTGTTCTTCGGGATCTTGGATATTGTAATCTGGCCATTTTGGTTTAGCAGACTGATATGGTGGAAAAGGAGAATACTCTAACTTCAATTCATCGAGCAAATTTTTCAGTAACTTTTGTCCTTTTTCTTCATAACGCATGGCACCAAATTCAGCTTTGAATTCTTTACCTTTTCCCATTTTTACAGTTTCAATGCGTCCTCCCCAGCGATTTGACTTTTCAAACAAAGCTACTCGCTGATTCTTTCGTGCCAGCATGAGGCTGCAATACATTCCTGCAATTCCACCACCTACAATTACGGTATCGTAGGTTGGTATTTCATGATTTTGTGTCATTGTTTCTTAAAAGTTATTTATAGTAAATATTGACTAACACCCTGGAATCAACTGTTCCTCGAAACTGTTAATTACCAAGGGCAACGCTCTGGATTTTCTGAACAATTTTCAACTTTATTCATTCATCATTGATGAGGTGATGAGGTGATGGGATGAAGTAAAGAATTGGGGAACGGATACATTTGTTAGAGTTTTTTCTCCTTCACTCCTTCACTCCTTCCCTCCTTCACTCCCCACACTCCCCACACTCCCCACACTCTCCCTACTCCCACCACTTCGTCACTGTACAGGTTCGCCGTTTGGCTAGTTCCACCGCTACCTCTCGTGGTTGTATTCCCGTTTTAGTAGCTGTTTCCAAAACTAAGGTGCTATTTTGGCGAATCTTCTTTTCAATAGCTTGGAAAGCATTTTTCTGATTGCCACCAGCATACTCTACCGCCCCGCAAATTACGCCCCCGGCATTGGCGATAAAATCAGGAATCACGAGAATATGACGTTCATGGCATATTCTTTCTGCTTCTGCGGTAAAAGGAATATTTGCCCCTTGTAGAACCAGTTTAGTTTGCAGCCGATCTACATTGTCACCATGAATCACATCTGGTCTAGCTGCTGGTATCCAAATATCACAGGGAATGTCAATTACCCCATCCCGATCTAGTTTTTGCCCTTGGGTGTAATCAATTACACTTTTACCAACACTTTTGAGTTGGATCAGGTGTTCAATATCAATACCTTGGGGATTGAAGATGGTTCCCTGGGAATCTGCTGCGGCAACTAGTACAGCACCTTTAGCTGCTAAAAAACGAGCGGCGTGTTGCCCCACAGAGCCAAAACCTTGAATGACAATCCGCGCTCCTTCCAGGTTGATATCACAATAATTACTAGCAACTTCAGCGCAAATACTGAGTCCAAAACCAGTAGCACCAATTTCATCCAGGGGAATGCCCCCAATTTCCCGTGGCAATCCTATAGCCCGTCCAATTTCTGACTTCACCCAACCCATGCATCGTTCATCCGTGCCCATGTCAGGACCAGGTGTATATTCAATGATGTCTTTAATAGCACGAGCAAAGGCACGTATTAATATTTCCTTCTGAGCCACAGGCATTTTGGGGTCAGCTAAGATAGCAGCTTTACCACCACCGTGGGGTAAGTCTGCTGCTGCATTTTTGAGGGTCATGGCACGGGCTAGTCGGAAAACTTCTTCTGTGGTCACATCAGGTGCCATGCGGACTCCACCAATAGATGCTCCACAAGCGACGTTATCCACAACTAGAATGGCTTTTAAACCTGTTCCAGGGTCGTAGATATGGATAATTTTGGCTGGTCCTAGGTCATCAGCAAACTGGAAGATGGCTTCTTGATGTAGTGCTTGGTTTTCATTATCTGTGGTTAACTGTGCCGATATATTGGGTTTATTGATATCTGATTGTTGAGTAATAGGTTGAGAAGTTGAATACATATGTACTCCTCTATACTTAATATAAGATTGGGACTAACTACTCCCTTCGGTGGTGTAAGATTACCTATCTTCTTTTTTTTCTTCCTTTGCGTTCTTAGCGTCTTTGCGGTTTTTTTCTCTACCCCTCATAACTAGTGTTCCACCAAATTAATTATGATGGGCTGCTGTAGTGCGAGCCGGACAGCCCGCTTCCTTACAGCAGGGAGCGGGACGCTCCCTATTTACAAGCAGGGAGCAAGATGCTCCCACTCCTTTAACCCAGCAAAGTTGGTGTGGTAGTAATTGACCTTCATCCTTTCAATTTCTTGGCAAATAAAGCACTCACCCTTTCCAAACCCGGCGATACATCATCCGGTGAAATCCGCACGTCAAGAATACTAAAAGTGTCACACTCTCGCGCTAGTTGTAATGCTTTTTGCAGTTGTCTACCTGTTTCTACCACTAAGCCCCGACCGCCTAAGACTTCTGCTAGTCTGGCGTAGTTGAGGGTAGGAATATTCACAAATGGAGCTTGCTCATGAGCCATTGCCCGCAAAGAGGTGAATGCACCGTTGTTGACAACAATGACAATGGGTTTCAGTCCCAAGCGTTGTGCTGTCAGTAGTTCCATCCCTGTCATTTGGAATGCACCATCCCCAACTAAAGCGATCGCTCGTCGGAAAGGATCGGCTAGTTGAGCCCCAATTACACCGGGAATGCCAAATCCCATGCTGGCATAGAAGGCTGGACATAAAAAAGATGTACCTTCCCGTGTCTGGATGTCATCGGCTGCAAACAACACATCCCCCACATCCGTAACTAACAGGGTGTTGTTGTCAATGAAGTGATTTAGTTCGTACAATAGCCCACCCATAGAAATCTTGCCTGGGGATGGAGCAACACGGGGTTTCATTGTGGCAATTGCCGATGGTTCCCAATGGGGTAGATGGGGATGGTTACACAGGGCTGTAATGAAATCCTCAAACCTGACATTAGGGTACTCATGATGTTTAATGGCAAGGCGTTCGGAAGTGGCGTAGATAGTATGACCTAAATCTAAGTGAGCGGTAAACATACCCATATTGATGTCAGTCATAAATACACCCAACATCAACAAACAATCTGATTCTTCCACCATATTTTGCACGTAAGGATCTCCCGCCTCACCGTTGTAAATACCGATGTATTGGGGATGACCTTCTGGAAATACCGATTTGCCCAACATGGTGGAACAAACTGGCACTCCTAATTTTTCTGCCAGGGCAATTACCTGCTGTTGTAAGCCAAAGCGGTGAACTTCCGTACAAGCAAGGATGACGGGAGATTTCGCCCCATTCAACATTTCTAATGTTTCTGCCAGGGCTTCTGTTAGGGTATCTGGATCGGTATGCTTAACAGGAGGCGGATGGTGTGTTACTTCTTCTATCTCTGCATACACCATATCCCTAGGAATCTCTAGATATACAGGTCGCTTAAAGGTAATGGCATAATCAAGGGCACGATGGATTTCGGCATCGGCTGTTTTGGGGTCATTTAATGTGGCGGCATACCGCGTTATTTCTTCGTAAACCCGGCGTTGAGTATCAAAGGTTTTAACTTTATGGTGCAGTAATTGATGTAGTTGTCTTTCCTTAACTCCCGGCGCGCCACTTAAAATTACTAGGGGTGATTTTTCGGCATAGGCTCCAGCCACTGCATTCACCATGTTCAATCCACCCACGCCATAGGTGACGACAGCTAAACCCAAACCACGAATGCGGGAATATGCATCAGCCGCAAAGCCAACACAAGGTTCGTGAGTCATGACAACAGGTTCAATTTTACTAGCTGTCAGGGCATCGTAAAGAGTTAAAGCAAAATCACCAGGAATACCAAAGGCGTGTCGTACTCCCTGTTGATATAAAAGTTCAAATATATGTGGTGCTAGTTGGGGCATATTCTCCTACCTCCCCAAATTTTATCTGCAAATCTAGTAGCAATTTCAACTGCTACCATGACACAGACTCAAAATGTGGAACATTAAGATATAGGGCTAAAAGTCATGGGTTTGTTGCCTACCAACCAAGAGCAATGGTTTCAAGGGGAACCGTCCAAGGGGCGATGCTCCTTTATGAGCCGCCTGACGGCGAACGCTTCTTTTTTTACAAACCTAGTTTGACTTTTAACTAAAGGTTTCTAATTCTATGTTGACTAATTTAATTGAAAATGTGTTTATTTTGAGACAAAAAATAATTTTTTGCGTCAATAATAACAAGTCAAACATTTTCGGATATTTTTCCGGAAGTTATTGTACTGATGATGATATTAAACAATGGGGTTTAATATTAAACTAGAAATCCACATCTGTCTTGGGACATAGTCGAACGCTAAATTGGATTTTAGCCCAGGATTCATTTGCCTAAATCCCAAAAAATGCCAATTTGGCAGCTACTATCAAGCTATACGTGAGATTCTAATTGTATCAGCCTTATACAATTAACCAAAGGCTATGGGTATCTAGTCTTTTAACTACAACTAAATACCAACTAAATACCAATATCATTCGAGGTGATTAAAATGACAAACGCATCTTTTCTGGACAAAAATAAAAATCACAAATCTGCTAAGAAAAAACGGCAATCCTTGGCTAATATGAATATTGGCTCTCCCTTAAGACCAGTACGTAAACGCCAACATAAAGTAAGTCACGAGCTATTAAGTGATTGGTCACACGCCAGTTAATTTTTTGTAAAATTCCAATTGCATAATTGTGATGGTGGTGTCATCCGTGGACGGCTGTATTTATGTAATCCATTTACATTCAGTGTCGATTTGTGAAATACTATCCAATCAATACGTCCCCATTCATCATTAGAGGTACGAGCAATTTTTCCCTGGCTGAGTTCTAAACGTTTTTCCGCATCCCATTTAAATTTAGATGTGAGTATGCTAGATATCTGATTCATGGGAAATGATATTGCTAAGGCTTTACCTGTGACAATATTACCCTCGATTTCACCTCTGATACAGATAAAGCTATCTGAATGGGGATACCCATAATATCCCTCAAGGTGATGATTTGTTTTAGTAAAAATTAAACAAACTCCCGCTCCTTGTTGCCAATTTGTTGGTTCCTCTTGGGTACAAAACTGATATTGACCATTAGCTAAATTGGCAATTTGCACACCTTTACTGGCAATTGACATTGATGTTATGGGAGAGTTCGCATCCATGATTATCCCTGTCAATAGGGCAGTTAATAATATACTAAATTGAGGTATGTGATATTTCGTCAGCATAGTCTTACATACCAGGCGATGTTCCAGAGGAACCGCCTGAGTTCAGATTTTGCATCTTTTGTCATCTAGCCATATATAAATATTTTCGACAATTTGATCCTTAAAAAGCGGGTTTTGCAGAAACTACTAACCACAGCAATAAAACTAAAGCTAGTACGCAGAGTTTAACGATTAAATAAGTGGTACTGCGATCGAGGATGATGTCATGCATCATATTACACCTCCGTCTTTTACGCGCTCTGATCTACATATGTCAGATAAAAGATTTTGAACTAACTTAGGGCTTACACACTTGTTACGTTGGCGTAGCCTGTTCCTAAGGGACTTAAAGTCAGATATTTGGGATTGCTACTCTCCGAGTCGCCATGACTATGCTGAGGTTGTCCGTGCCTAAGTCCTGTAACTATTTACCTCTATTTTTATTGTCTCTCAAAAATCATACTTCAGGTGTGTAAAGTATATAAAAGCAACATTTTTTAGCTTTTTGTTCTGAGCTAGGCATCTTTAGTCGATTTTTGACATAAAACTTCATTAATTGGCTGAGATATAAAAGTTAAATTATTTTGGCGTTGCTGAATATAGGTTTGATTTTGTCCCCAACCCCCCAATTATGGTGGGAACTAATGTTGAAAGTCCCCCAATTTTGGGGGATTTAGGGGGCTAACCAAGAACTCTAATCACAGTATTCATACTTTGATTCAGCAACACCATTATTTTTTATGCTTCTGGGGGTAAGCAAAAAAGACTGTGGTCAAAGGGTTACTCTATCTGGTGAGGTACATACTTGAAGCTGAAAAGCTTTGCAATTATGGTTGCTGGTACAACCTCATTTGAGTGGGAACCGCTATATTACTTATTACTTATTACTTATTACTTACAATACGATTGCAGTTTCAGGGTTATGAACAATCAACTGATCACAGTTGCTACCTTTTCCACTCCCATAGAAGGGGAGCTAGCCAAACATCAATTGTCAGCTCATGGTATCCAGGCTTACTTGAAAGACGAAGCTACTGCAAACATGGCATGGCATTTAACTGTAGCTATTGGTTGGGTTAAATTGCAGGTAGCAGAATCAGATGTGGAACGTGCCATGACTATTCTGGCTCAGGAGAATCAAAGCACTGAGGAGTGTTTACCTGAAGATGATGAAGAAGAGATCGTAGAAAGATTATCATCGGCAGACCAAATGGTAGAACAGGCGTTTCGTACTGCCATTATCGGTTTATTGTTCTTTCCCCTACAATTATACTCCCTGTGGTTATTAATACGTTTGTTGGTATCATCCAAGTTGAGAAGGCGGATTAGTACTAAGAAATATTGGAAAATCTTTGTAGCAATCGCTATTGATATAATCTTTCTTGGCTCACTATGGCTAATATTCAATCCATTTGTCTAGTGAGGTTCATTCGTCACATATGTTGACAGCCCTGGATTTTAGTTCTTAAATAAACCCAACACAGATTGGTAGTGGAGTCCCCTCCCAGAGAATACCAACAAATAATTTTGTATGAAGTCAAAAAAAGAGGGGTGGAACACACCCCCAACACACACACAAAAATGAGATCTATGTCTAATATACCAACATTCTACCTGGCTACACCATCGAGAAAATACGGTATTTTTACTTTATTGTAGGAGATTAATGATTTTTTTAACCACAAAAGTACGGTTGTAAGGATTTTAAGTTCTTGCCTTTGATCTAGCTTTCCATTGACGAATAGCTTTGGCTCTACGTGATACTGGTGATAAATATTGCTCAACGTTCTCATCTTGACTATAGGTATTAGGAGTAATATTATGAGTACCCAATCTTTGAGAACTTAAACAGTTCTTTAAAATAGGTAGGTAAGATTCCATACCCAAAGCATCTAAAACTTCTTGTGCTGATTGAAACCGTTCTTCCACAGAAATCTTGAGCATTTTATCTATAATTCGGGCAAAGTGAGGGCTAAGGTCTATATGTTGTTGCCAACATAGTTCACTTGTCACTGGATCATAGTCAAATTCTAAAGGAGCTTTTCCTGTTAATAAATAAAGACAGGTAATACCCACAGCATAAATATCACTGGCATATACAGGATGTAAAGATAATTGTTCTGGTGGAGCAAAACCCATAGTGCCCACAAAATTGGTTTGCTCCTTTTTGTTTAACGAACAGTTATTTACTTTCACTAGTTCTTGTTTAACAGCCCCAAAATCTATCAGAACCAGTCTTCCATCATCTTCACAGCGTAATAAATTATGGGGTTTGATATCCCGATGAATCACATGATTATTATGTACATACTGTAAGACTGGTAATATTTCTTGTAAAAACTGCTTCACACAGGCTTCACTTTTTACCCCTGTACGTCTGACTTCTCCTGCCAAAGTGTGACCATTTATATACTCTTGAACTATATAAAATTCCCCTTCAATCTCGAAATACTCTAAAAGCATGGGAATTTGGGAATGATTGCCAACTTGACCAAGAATCTTTGCTTCTTGCTCGAATCTTTTCTTCGCACTTGCTAATTTTTTGGGATGATTTTTCTGGGGAGAAAGTTGTTTAATCACACATGGAGGATGACCTGGTAATCTCACATTTTTGGCTAAAAAAGTAACACCAAAGCCACCTCTACCTAAAATGCGAATAATTTCGTAGCGATCGCAAAACAACTGTTGGAAAAGGCACATTCTACCCAACTGAGTATTCCGTAAAATATCTGCGTGAAAATTAGATATTTTCTGAGACATTTGATTCATCGCTAAAAAGGGGAAACTGAATTTAAGCGGTTTTTATAGTCATGTCTCTAATTTAATGACAAAATTTATAAGGTGCTAGTAATATTACCCTATCTTTGCAATATCCTAACGAAATTTATGCTCAAAGCAGAAATTTCCCAGTCTAAACTTTAAATATATATAATAAATATTTAAAACATTAATGTTAATTTTTTATAATTTCCCAATCAACCATTGCTTAATTAACAGTTGCCAGTTTTATCACTGACAGCAGATTGTAGGTAAATGAGGTACATCTGAAAATAGGAAATAGGGAAATCTTAACTCTTACTCCCTTCTCGGTGTAAGATTACCTATCTCCTAAACCTCTCTATCCTCTGTGTTCTCTGCGCCTGGAGTGGTTTTTGAATCAGTAATCTTTGGGTGGGATAGGAGTAACAGAAAAATCTAGTATCTAACACTGCATGAATATAGTAGTCGCAACCCTTTATAAATTCGTCAAATTGGCTGATGTTAGTGCTCGCCGTGAGGCGGTGACTCTGGAACATCGCCAATCAAGTCTGGTATCCTATTGTCAAGCACAAGGGGTTAAAGGGACTATTCTCCTAGCATCAGAAGGAATCAATGGCACCATTGCCGGTACTCGTCAGGCAATAGATGCTGTTCTATCATATTTACGTGCCGATCCCCTGTTGGCAGATTTGGAACATAAGGAGTCTTATACCGATACGCCACCATTTGCCCGGATGAAGGTACGCCTAAAAAAAGAAATAGTTACTATGGGTTTACCAGAGGTAGATCCTAGCGAGCGGGTGGGAACATATGTCAATCCCCAGGAATGGAATAGCATTATTAGTGATCCAGAAGTGACTGTAATTGATACCCGCAATGATTACGAGGTGGGTATTGGTTCCTTTCAAAGGGCAAAAAATCCTCACACGGATTCATTCCGTGAATTCCCGGAGTACGTGCGCCAGAACTTAGACCCAAACAAACACAAAAAGGTGGCTCTGTTTTGTACTGGGGGTATTCGCTGTGAAAAAGCCACATCTTTTATGCTGGCGCAAGGATTTGAGGAGGTTTACCATCTTCAAGGTGGTATTCTCAAATATTTAGAGTCAGTACCCACAGCAGAAAGTTTATGGGAAGGAGAGTGTTTTGTTTTTGACGAACGGGTAGCGGTAAGTCATGGGTTAGAGCCTGGTAGTTATGAAATGTGTCCGAGTTGTGGGCATCCTATATCAGCAAAGCAAAGACAACAACCTGAATATGAAGCTGGGATTTCCTGTCCCCAATGTTTTGATAGTCTCACAGAAGAGAAAAAAGCCCGTCTGATGGAGAAAAAACGCCAATTAGAATTAGCAAGGCAAAGACAACAACAGGATTAAAAGAATGTAGAATTTAGAATGAGCGAATTGCGTTTTGCAATGGAGATTTTACGCCGACGTAAAACGTGCTGCTTGTAGAAGCAGGGGAATTTAATCCCCAAAGTTGGTTAAATACTTGTCGGTTAAGGGGAACAGGGGAAGAGGAAAAGAGGAAAAGGTGGAAGGAGTAGACGAGGTTTAAGGGCGTTTCATCGCCAGAGTTAAACCATCCGCGATGGGTACTAAGCTTAAATTAATCCGTTCATCTTCATGTAATTTTTGATTCAATGCCCGAATGTTCTTGGTTCTATTGTCTTGTACTTGGGGATCAGCTACTTGTCCAAACCACAAGACATTATCAATAGCAATTACTCCTCCAGGACGTATTAGCTGTAATGCTCGTTCGTAATATCCGTCATAGTTGCTCTTATCAGCATCGATAAAGGCAAAGTCAAAACTATCACCTTCCCCTGCTGCAATTAGTCTATCTAAGGTGTCTAGAGCCGGGGCAATATGTAAGTCAATTTTGCGATCAACACCCGCTTGCTGCCAATAACGACGGGCAATTGCAGTGTATTCTTCACTCACATCACAGGCAACTACCTTACCATCTTTAGGTAAAGCTAATGCCACAGCCAAGGAGCTATAGCCAGTAAATACACCGACTTCTAATGTCTTTTTTGCTGCTATTAACTGCACTAATAAAGCCATGAACTGTCCCTGCTCTGGTGCGATTTGCATCCTCGCCATGGGATGTTGTGCTGTTTCTTGGCGTAGTTTGGTTAAAATTTCTGGCTCTCGCAATGATACGGAAAGTAGGTAGTCATAAAGCTGTGTTGATAGCCCGAGAGTTTGATTTGCCATATCTCTACATTATCAATCAATACCCTGGTAATGATATCAGCAGGGGAGGAGGGGAGGAGGGAAGGAGTGAAGGAGTGAAGGAGTGAAGGAGGGAAGGAGTGAAGGAGTGAAGGAGTGTAGACGCGGTAGCGGCTTCTCGGAGAGTAGGAGTGAAGGAGTGAAGGAGGGAAGGAGTGATGAATTAAAGACTGTCAACCATCAACTAACAACTAACAACTAACAACCATCAACCGTCAACCATCATCCCACTAACCACGACTTCTTTCCAGCAACAGCATCATCATTAAACTTAACAAGACTTGCTTTTCTTCTCGTTCGCTGAGTTGATTCATGGCTTTAATGGTGAATTTTCTGGAGAGGAACGAAGGGATTTTTTCCAAACGCATTACCACTGTTCCATCCGGACGGATAACTAAATACACAGGATTAAAGACATAACCAGTAAAAATACTTACAAAAGGTATTTGTGCAAATAAAGCGTCTGCTACCTTAATCCAGGGATTTTTTTCCTGGATAGTCATCATTACATCATCGCCATCAAAAATGTCATAACGGGCACGCCATAGGGAACGCAAACCCCGTCTTTTTACTGCACCAATGACAGTATTATTAGCATCAGTGAAATCGTAGCGGGCAGAAAAATCAATGATGCGATCGGCTCTTATGTAGTAAAGTGGGGTATTGCGCTCAACATCCGCAAAGACGGTAATTAATTCCTTAAGCTTAAATAGTTTCTGCCTGACATAAAACTTTAAACTTCCCTGGGCATCTAGCACGGATATTTGGGGTGCAAGTGCCCATAATTTAAAGGTAAGTTCTAGGGGATACTGCATAGTATTTAGTGATTAAAGTCAGATTTCTCGCCTTATTACTCCCAGTTTTGACCGCTAACTAACAACAAAGCCAAATATTTTGGATTTTAGATTCACATCACCGAATATCCTGAGTATCTATCTGGGAAATCCAGGTATTTGCGATCGCTAACAAAAAGATACAATTTTAACCGATAGATAGAGTCTGGTTGTTAAATGTTTGCGCTATCCTAGTAATATCAGTATTGAACTTAAAAGAGGAAACTACTATCGCTACTAAACAACTAATCAATAATCGTATCAGATCCCCCCAAGTTCTACTAATTGACCATGAAAATAACAACCGTGGGGTGACGGATACCCGTGAAGCTTTAAAACTAGCTGAAGAGGTAGGTTTAGATTTGGTGGTAGTCTCAGATAATAAAGAGACACCAGTGGCTAAAATCTTGGACTATGGTAAACATTTGTACCAGCTGAAAAAACGCCAGCGTCAAACCTCTAAACCCACAATGAAGGAAGTGAAACTTCGTCCCAATGTGGGTGAGTCTGATTACGGTGTACGCATCAATAGAGCCGTAGAGTGGTTGGATAAAGGTGATTCGGTCAAGTTTCAAGTGCGCTTACGTGGTAGAGAACATCAACACCGCGATAGAGCCACTGAGTTGTTGGAAAGAGTGATTACAGATTTAAGTGAAGTTGGTAAAGTCCAGTCTTTTGATAAAAGAACCCTGATTTTACAGATGGTTCCCGTTTAAATTATTCATTCCCCAGGGGTACTCTTCTTAAGTCCCTGGGTGAATAATTTAATGGTTTGCATTTCTACTTTACCAAGGTAATTTACTCCCATCCCAAGAGAAAAATTCCCCGCTATCACTGTCTTTCAGGTTTTCAATTACGTCCATTAGTTGGTTAACGGTACGCTCTACGGAAAATAGTTTTTCTGGTGGGACATTCTTTTGAAATGGTTGGGAAAGGCGGGTATCGGTTGTACCTGGATGTAATGTCACAACTATGGTTTTAGGAGTTCTTCTTTTATACTCAATGGCGGTGGTTTTCATGAACATATTCAGGGCAGCTTTGGAAGCACGATAGCCGTACCAGCCACCGAGTCTATTATCGCCTATACTACCAACCTTGGCAGAAATACAGGCAAAGACGCTGGGTTGTGGATGTTTGAATAGAGGTAAGAGGTGTTTGGCGAGTAATACAGAAGCAATACTATTAATTTGGAAGTACTTCAGTAAATTTTCTGAATTGATTTGTCTTAAACCTTTCTCCGGTTGCAAGCTGGAGTCATGAAGTATGCCCACGCAGTTGATGGCTAAGTGCAGTTTTTTGATGTCTGTGCTTATCTTTTGGGTACATATTTCTATTTGTGATTCGTCGGTAATATCCATCACCAGGCAAGTTAGTTTGTCTGGATATGCGTTGGCGAGGGTGAGTAACTGGGTAGCGGTTTCCGGTTGGCGATAGGTGGCGTAAATTTTGGCAATTCTGTCATCTTGGAGTAATTTTTGCACAAAGCCTAGACCGATGCCTTGACTTGCGCCGATAATTAAGGCATTGGCTGGATTCGTTTCACTGAGAAAGGACATTTTTCACACCAGTAATTAATAAAATTATCTTAGGCTAGGACTTAGTAAAAGAAATTAAAAACGAACCACAAAGGACGCAAAGGGCGCGAAGAAAGGAGAGATGGAGAGAATTTGGCGTAGCTTCACAAAGAAACGGGATGAGTAATACCATTTTGAAAAAAGAATGGGACAGATGGGTGGATGGGTAGGGGCACGGCACCAGTAAGATAATTGTATATATCAAAATATTGTGAATGCCGTGCCCTTACGAAGAATGTATGTGTTGCAAACATTATTTGAATTGGTATAAGTTTTAAGGTAAAAACTATGATGACTTATAAAGGATATACTGCAAATTTAGAAATTGATGTAGAAGCAGGAATTATTTTTGGGCGCGTACTAGATATTAATGATGTAGTGACATTTAAAGGTAAAACAGTCGAAGAAGCACGTCAGGAATTTTATAAATCAGTAGATGATTATCTTGGTTTTTGTGAAGACTTAGGGGAAGAACCCGACAAACATTTTTCTGGTAAACTTCCTTTTCGCGCCATACCAGAACATCACCGCAAGATTTTTATCGCGGCGAATATAGCAGATAAAAACATTAATGCTTGGATGGATTAAGTGTTGAATTTTGCCGCAGAAAAGGCAATTAATACAAATTCTTAATTTTCGATAAACCTACCTTTCTAAGCATGATAGGGTGATATACATCATGGTAGTTTCGCTAGTAATCAAAAGTGTAATAATCGAAGAGTTTAAAAATTGGTTTTTAACAGAAAATAATGACCTAGATTAGTTTTTGATAGCAATGTATTAGGAGGTTATGATCTATGATATTGTACTAAAAAATTATGTATAATATCTAAATCGGGACATGAAAAAGAAGTTTTCCATATATTCTGACAGTTAAGTACCTGTACAGAATAGATTTGATATTTTCTCATCTTGAACTAAGGTGTTTTATATGTCAGAAGTCAACAAGGAATCCAGAAGCGGAGAGGAACAGAAAAAAGGTATCCCTGTATATGCCGATGGAGGCGAACCAGAAATCAATGATCCAGCTGTGTTGCCATCAAAAACAGCTTGGCGAGGCTCAAACGAGATCTCTTTCAAGTTACTCCGATGCCTTGAAGCAATTCGAGATCTCTCAAAGAGTATGGAAAATTTAGCTAAACTTGATGACCCTACTTCTGATAGACGATTAGTCAAGCATCTTGCATCTCCACTCTATGCCTTGGGATCGGGTGTCTTAGACATATTTAATGAATTAGAAAGTAATGCAAAAAATTACACAGTGATAGCATCCCCTCAACACAAAGAAATTATCAGCAGGAAAAAGCAATTTACGACAGATGTACCAACAGACAATAAGAGTGCTTTACGTGTTGTAAGGGATAAGATTGATTCACATATAGACAAAAATGCTGTAATCAATCCAGAAGATTATTGGGTAAATGTAGATTTACCTTCTTTTCTAAAGTGGATAAGGAGTTGCCTAGAGCAAATTTTGTATCTTCTTTCACTAGATGGTTATGGTTGGACAAGAGATAGCGGACATCCTGATGTATGGAGTTTAATGAGTGTCGATGGCACAGTGGTTGACTTCTACATGAAAGATGGTGAACCAGTAGCAATCATAAGTATAACCTTTGCAAAGTCACCAAAGCAGGGTGTATTAAATGAGATCAAAAGCTTTCTGACTTTGTACAACAAAGTAGCATATAAGTGTCAAGGTGTGGAGTTGATAGGGATACAAGAAACAGATGATACAGAATCTGAGCAAGCAGAATGACACATATTTTCAGCAAATACAGCTTAACAATTCACTTGGAGCGCACTATCGAAAGCCTCCGGTGCTGAGTCCAAAATTGTTTGTAGCCCCTCAGGGACACTGCTATAAATTCATACTCCCAACGGCTAAAAACTTAACTTTTCGTAGGTTGGATTGAACGAAGTGAAACCCAACAGCAAGTAGGTTTTTGTTGGGTTTCGTACCTCAACCCAACCTACAATCATTAATCCTTTTAGAGTATACTATTAAAAGTTTGATAGTGCATCAAGTCAGTGTGGCATAGGTGTGTGGAATAGTAGTCTATTTCCCAATACAGAACTTACTAAATATCCGATCAAGCACAGATTCTGTTACTTCCTCGCCAGTAATTTCCCCTAAAGCATGAATCGCACCCCGTAAGTCAATTGTCCAGAAATCTAGGGGCAACTGCTGAGTAATTGTAGCTTGTACCTGTTCCAAAGATGTTTTCGCTTTTACCAGTGCGGCTTTTTGTCTTTGGTTAATGGCTAAGTCCATATCTGCGGCTTGCGCTTTCCCTGACTGTACAGTTTGTAAAATTGCTGTTTCTAAGCCATCAATCCCCTGATTCTGCGCTGCAGCGGTGAAAATTTGACACATTGAATGTGGGATTTGAGATTGCAGGACATTTATTTGTATATCATCAACAAGGTCGATTTTATTGATTACCAGAATTAACGGACGATGGTTGACCTGGGCGTAAATTTCCTCATCTGCCCTTGTCCATCCTTGGGAGGCATCAATGGTAAATAAGACCAAATCAGCAGCAGTAGCTGCCTTCCTGGAACGCTCCACTCCAATCTTTTCTACTTGGTCTTCTGTTTCCCGAATCCCCGCAGTATCCAATACTTGAATGGGAATCCCACCCACAACTAACTGGGATTCCACCACATCGCGGGTAGTTCCCGGTAAATCGGTGACAATGGCTCTGTCACTGCGACTCCAAGCATTTAATAAACTAGATTTACCCACATTTGGTCTTCCCACAATGGCAACTTTTAAACCCGTGCGTAGCAATTCACCTTGTTCTGCGGTTGCCAAAAATTGAGTAATTTCTGCGGCAACTGACTCAATTTGTGATATTGTCTTTTTATCATCCAGCGGAGATAAGTCTTCCTCAAAATCAATTCGCGCTTCAATTTCTGCCAGAATATCTAAACATTGACTGCGTAACTGACGGATGGGATGAGCTAATTTACCTTGCAACCCAGCCAAGGCAGATTGGGCAGCTTGGGGAGATTTTGCCCCCACCAAATCACTAATACTTTCCGCTTGGGTTAAATCTAACCTGCCATTGAGGAAGGCGCGGAGGGTAAATTCTCCCGGTTGTGCCAGCCTTGCCCCATGCTGCAAACATAATTGCAAAACCTGCTGTACCGCCATAATTCCCCCGTGGCAATGGAACTCTACCACATCTTCCCTGGTATAGGAGCGCGGTGCTTGCATGGTGAGCAATAACGCCTCATCTATTAATTGCTTGGTTTGGGGATGGCGGATATAGCCATAGAGGATGCGGTGAGACTCCCACACTTGCTTTCCAGGTGCATGGAATATGGTTTTGGCAACTTGCATCGCTTCCGCACCAGATACCCGCACAATACCTATACTACCTTGTTGGGGTACAATAGCAGTTGCGATCGCAGCAATGGTTCCTGTAGTAGCAAAGATTTCTGACATGGAAGTTTGGAATTTTAGATTTTGGATTTGAGATTTGGGATTGTGAAATTGGCGTTGCTCCTGTTGCGGGATGATATAAATCAGGTAAGTAACTGGATATAAGCCGTATGGATTCATCCGTGGAGAGGAAAAATGAATCTATCGTTTCAAGCCCTCCGCAGTTGCTCTATTGATTCATCAATGGGGTAATAATTCTAAATTCTTCATTCTAAATTCTAAATTTCCCTTAACATACTCTTGTTATAGTCAATCCTATACAGATTTTGTCTCCTGAAGTTAGCAACAATGCAAATGATATTAATATTTAACTAGGTTCACGAAAGTACTTTTGCCTAGCAGCCGGTGTTATCTGCTGTTTTCCCGAAGATATCCGAATTAAGGAGGTTTACATGGAGGAGAACATCAAAATCAATTGTCAAAAAGCCTGTGTTAACGGCTGCGTTTTGGGAGATAAGTGTCCCAATATCGAGTATAGGGAAGCTGCATCCCAGTTTATTCAAGATACTCCTTTGGACAAGATGTTAGAAATGGCGGAAGCTGCTAGACTCAAGAAAATGATGGAACCACCAAAATGGGTTTTTCCAGAGGATAATTAAGTTGGCACAGATATTGTAATTTTATAACCTCACCCTCGCTTTTTGCTTCGCAAAAATCTTTCCCTCTCCTTATTAAGGAGAGGGATGTCCTTTAGAACAAGGTGAGGTATAAGACAGTCAAAATGAACTTCGTATAGCGTTAAGCATGAAAATATAGCTTTTTCTGTTCTTTGTTCTCTATTCCCTGTTCCCTATTCCCTACTTTCACGTCAGAATAAATAAAGGAGAGGGATGTCCTTTAGAACAAGGTGAGGTATAAGACAGTCAAAATGAACTTCGTACACCGTTAAGCATGAAAATATAGCTTTTTCTGTTTCCTGTTCCCTGTTCCCTATTCCCTATTCCCTATTCCCTCTTCCCTCTTCCCAATAGAAATTAGCTCAGACTTGCTCTACCAATGATACCTCGCTTAAGTTTCCAGGATGCTTCTCAATCAGATGTTGTCAATTTTTTACGGGAGTTGACAACAACAAGTTTTGGGGGAGAAGTTCGCGGGGATTTTGCTAGTCGGTTAATTGCTTCCACAGATAATAGTATTTATCAAATCTTACCCCAGGCGGTAGTATTTCCTCGTATACAAGCAGATTTAGTATGTTTATTTAAATTAGCCGGGAAACAAGAATTTGCAAACATTAACTTTGTTCCTAGGGGTGGAGGAACGGGTACAAATGGTCAATCTCTTTCTACAGGGATTGTGATTGATTGTTCTAAGTATATGAACCAGATTTTAGAACTAAATTTGGAAGAGGGTTGGGTGAGGGTACAACCAGGGGTAATTTTAGATCAACTAAATCTCTATTTGAAACCTTATGGAGTGTTTTTCGCGCCTAATGTCGCACCCAGTAACCGCGCTACCATTGGGGGGATGATTAACACCGATGGGTGTGGGAAGGGTTCGAGAATTTATGGACGCACTAGTAACCATATTATTGAGTTAAGTTGGATTTTAGCAGATGGGACGGCAGAGCGATCGCAATCTATTAATTCAGCTACTTTATCTCAACTCAAGGAAGATTCAGGAAGTCTGGGGCAAATTTACCGTCAGGTGGATGATATTGTCACCTCGAAGCAAGATTTAATTGCAGAGATTTTCCCGAAGATGACTCGGTTTATGACGGGTTACAATTTGGCGAAGGTTTATTCCCCTCAAAGGGATAGTTTTAATCTTAATTGGATTCTGGCTGGCTCTGAGGGAACTTTAGCGGTAGTTACGGAAGCAAAGTTAAAATTAACCAAGATTCCCCAAGCTAAGAAGTTATTGGCAATTCATTACAGTTGTTTCGATCATGCCCTACAAGCAGCATCAAGTCTATTAAAATCAGAGCCTGGGGCAATAGAGACTATAGATGAGAAGATTTTAGCTTTAGCCAAGCAGGATGAGATTTACTATCATGTGAAAGATTTTATTGGCGATGCTCAAGCAATCAATTTGGTGGAGTTTGTTGGTGATAGTTGGGAAGAGATAGAAGCTCAGATAAGTCAGGTGTGTGCAAGTCTTTCACCCGCCATAGGTTATTATTTAGCTACAAATGAAACAGAAGTCTCCCGTCTGTGGGAGTTACGCAAGAAAGGTGCGGGTTTGTTGGGGAATCAACCAGGAAGACGCAAACCAATTCCTTTTATTGAAGATACAGCAGTACCCCCTGGTTGTTTAGCTAGTTATATCCAAGAATTAAAAGCTTTACTGACAGCTTACCAACTTGATTATGCCATGTATGGTCATGTGGATGTTGGTTGTTTGCACCTCCGCCCAGCTTTGGATATGAAAGTACCGGAGGATGAAGCACTGATTCGAGAGTTATCAGATAAAGTGGTGGCTTTGGTACGTAAATATGGGGGTGTAATGTGGGGAGAACATGGAAAGGGTTTTCGTAGCGAATATACTTCCCTGTTCTTTGGTGAGGAGTTATATCAAGACTTGCGTAAAATCAAAGCAGCGTTTGACCCCCATAATAAATTAAATCCAGGGAAAATTGTCACTCCTTTCAATAGTAAGGCGGAAGTTGTACCATTAGAGTCACCCTTAAGGGGACATTTTGACCGTCAAGTTACACCAGCATTCCAAGAATCATATCAGACGGCGTTTAATTGTAATGGTAATGGTGCTTGCTTCAATTTTCATGGCGATGATGTCATGTGTCCTTCCTATAAGGGGATGAATAACCGCATTCATTCTCCCAAGGGAAGAGCTAGTTTGTTAAGGGAGTGGTTACGACAATTAAGTTTAAATGGAGAAATAACCAGAGGAGAGAGTAAAGCTACCCAGAAGGATTTTCTTGTCAAATTTTGGAATAGCTTAGAAAAATTTGCCGGAGTTTACGACTATTCCCATGAGGTGTATGAAGGAATGCACGGCTGTCTTTCTTGCAAAGCTTGTGCTACCCAATGTCCAATTCATGTGAATATTCCCGAGATGAAGGCGCAGTTTCTGGAACTTTACCACACCCGTTATCTACGACATTGGCGAGATTATCTGATTGCCAATATAGAAGCGATCGCTCAATGGCAAACATATGCCCCCATTATAAGTAACTATATCACTCAAAACCCCCTCTCCCGTTGGTTTACCAAACAATTTTTCGCCCTGGTAGATACTCCTGGGGTGAGTGAGCAAACTCTCAAACAGAGACTAGTAGAATTAAACGCACCAAAACTTGATTTAACAGAGTTATCAGCGTTAGATAAACCAATCCACCTGCGAAGTATCATTTTACTCCAGGATGCTTTTACGAGCTTCTATGATGCCCAAATAGCAATAGATACTTACGCATTATTAAGCAGCTTAGGGTACACAGTATACGTGCCCTCATTTTTCCCTAATGGTAAACTCTTCCATCTTCAAGGTTTTTTAGGAAAATTTCGAGCGATCGCATGTCAAAATGTAGAGTATCTTCAGCAGTTAAGCAAGCTGGGAATCCCCATAGTTGGCATTGAACCAAGTATTACCCTTACCTATCGGGATGAGTATTGTAAATATCTCCCAGATTTAGAAATACCGCAAATTTACTTACTGCAAGAGTTCCTCACACAAAAGAGCGTTCAAGTACCATCAGTTTCCAGTTCTCGAACTTACTATTTATACAGTCATTGTACAGAGAAAACAGCTGTCTTAGAATCTAGTAGACTATGGCAGGAAATATTTCAGGGATTTGGATTAGACTTACAAATAATAACAGTTGGTTGCTGTGGTATGGCGGGAATATACGGACATGAACGAGAGCATTATCCTACTTCTCAGGAAATTTACCAATTAAGTTGGGCAAAACACATTCCATGTAATCCAGAGGAGAGGCAGTATATTTTAGCAACGGGGTATTCCTGTCGTTCCCAAGTAAAACGGTTTGAGGGATGGACTCCGTTACATCCAGTACAGGCTTTATTGAAGCATATTTCTAGTAATAACCCCGAACAGCAAACAAAATGATGTCGTGCCCTTTCACCTGAGTGAATATTGGTAAGCAAAAACTATATTTTTTAAGTTAGACGTAGTTTACGTCAGTAAGACTAGCTATATTATCAAAAAACGGACTATCTTGCTATTACAAGATGTTATGATTCGATATTAAATTTTGACTATTTATTTGGGAATTATATAGATATAACTCACTTCTATGGGATTTGCTCTTAATCGTTTTGGTTCAGAGCTAAATTCTAAGTGATTTCTGGTATTTCGTATCTATATTTATGAAGAAAACCATTGTAGTCACAGCATTAAGTATTGGAACTTGCTTTACAGGAATTACTGGTTGCTCTACTGATAACACAGCCACCCAAGCTGAACCAGCTGAAGTTAAGACACAGCAAGAAATCAAGATTAATGGCTCAGGTAGTACCTACCCTGCAATCAAGGCACTAGCTAAAGCTTACGAAAATAAAAACAGCAACATTAAAGTAACTTTGTTACCTAAGAGCCAATCTTCTGCTGGTATCGCTGCTGTGAAAAAAGGAATAGTGGAAATTGGTAGTGTTAGCCGAAAAGTCAAACCAAAGGAAAATGACGGCTCCATAGTATATCGGGAAGTTGCCAAAGATGCTTTGGTGGTAGCAACTCACCCCACCATCAAGGGAGTCAGCAACTTACAAACTTCCCAACTCAAAGCAATTTACAGTGGTAAAATCACCAATTGGCAAAAGGTAGGAGGACCAGATGCAAAAATTATACTATTAGATCGTCCTGAGGATGAATCAGGTAAAAGACTTTTGCGTCAATACTACTTAGGTAAAGCACTCAAAAATGCACCAGAAGCAGTCATTATCCCTCAGGAAGCGGAATTAATCAACGCGGTACAAAATACTCCTTACAGCATTGGTGCATTTTCCTTAGCTTACGCCATCTCTAACAAATTACCAGTCAATCTCCTCAGTTTAAATGGTGTAGAGCCTACACCTGCTAACGTCACAGCAGGCAAATATAAGATGGTACGCCATATAGGTGTTGTCAGGAGTAAAAAATCCTCAGCAAATACCCAAGGATTTTTCGATTTTGCCTTTAGCAACGAAGGTAGTAATGTTTTACGTCAGTTAGCCTTTGTACCATCCATTCAAAAATAGAATCATATGCTTTTGCTTTTGAGTAAATACTCACAATTACCTTTAAAAACTAAAATATTATTACCCTTATTTTTTACTTTTCTTGGTATTTGGAGTGTGGGAACAGTTAGTTTTGGCTATTTTTTCACCCAGCGTTTAGAAACAAAACTCAAAGCTGAAACCGAGAATGTTTCTTCCTTAGTAATGCACGCTTTTCACCATGAAAAACAATTACTGTTTCTCAAAGCCAGGTGGGTAGCAAATTATAAGGAAATTTCCCAATCGGTTGCTAAAGACAACAAAGCCAAATTACTGCGTAGCCTCTTACCTCTCAAAGAATTCTTACAACTTGATTTTATTAAAGTTATTGATAAAAACGGCGTAGTATTAGGGGAAGTGCATCAAGAAAAATTAGCCAATGTTCAATTTGATGATTTAGCTGTTAATGAAGCTGCAAGTATCGGCATGGATTTGTTTGATATTATTGCGGCAAAGAACAACAAATCTTCACTTCTAGTGGGTTTAACCTCTGTCAAATCTACCCAGGAAATCCTGGGAGGAGTAATTGTCGGTAAGGAAATCAATGAGGAAGTACTGACTCAAATCCGTGCTAGTGCAAAGACACATCTAGTCGCTTTCCAAAATAACCAAGCCACCGCATCTACCCTAAGGACAGCTAAAACTCGTGAATGGCAATCTCCGGAGATAGCAGCACCACCGACAAAAGTTACCATTGCAGGTGAAAGGTTTATTGCCAAATCTGTCAAAATTATGGGACTGAATGGCACTACAGCCAAAATAGTCCTACTCAATCCTGTGGCACCCTTAGAAGAGACTCAGAAGCAATTATGGCTGGCTATTATGGTTTTTTCCTTATCAGGAGTCATTGTTTTTAGTCTTGTCGTTACGAAAGTAATTGACTTAGTAACTCGTCGCATTATTGATTTGACTGCTGCCACTAGGAAATTAGCCATTGGAGATATGAGCACCCGCATTAATTTAACTGGTAATGATGAAATTAGTACCTTAGCTCAAAGCTTTAATAATATGGCAGAGCAGATATATTTCCTATGGTTAGACCAAGAGAAAGCTTATGAGCAATTAAATCAATATAACCAAACTTTAGAGCAGAAAGTAGAAGAAAGAACTCAAGAATTAAACAATAACAATATCTATTTACAAAAAACTCTTCAAGAGCTGCAACGTACTCAAACTCAAATGATTCAAAGTGAAAAAATGTCTAGTCTGGGTCAAATGGTTGCAGGTATTGCCCATGAAATAAACAATCCAGTTACCTTTATTCATGGCAATCTCGAACATGCCAGGAGATATACTCACGATTTATTGAATCTGATAGAACTTTACCAAAAATACTATCCTGAACCACCTGAAGAAATTGACGATGAAATCGAAACTATCGACCTTGATTACCTCAAGGAAGATTGCAAAAAAATATTTAATTCCATGCAAAATGGCTCCGAGCGTATTAGTCAAATAGTCCTATCCCTACGTAACTTTTCCCGTCTGGATGAATCGGAATGCAAACAAGTTGATATTCATGAAGGTATTGATAGTACTTTGTTAATTTTACATAGCCGTTTACAAATACAAAGTAAATATCCAGCAATTAAAATTGTTAAAGCATATGGCTCTCTACCCTTGGTTGAGTGTTATCCCGGTCAACTCAATCAAGTATTTATGAATATTATAATTAATGCTATTGATGCATTGCACGAGTATAACCAACAACGCACAATTGAACAGATTAAACTCAAACCCAATTGCATTCATATTACCACAGAATTAATTGATGGTAATTGGTCAAAAATTAAGATAGCTGATAATGGTTCTGGTATTTCTGAAGATATTTTACCAAAATTATTTGACCCTTTCTTTACCACCAAAGAAGTAGGTAAAGGAACTGGTTTAGGATTATCAGTTAGCTACCAAATTATAGTAGACAATCATGGTGGAAAATTATCTTGTGAATCAACCATTGGGAAGGGGACAGAATTTATCATTGAAATTCCCATCACTCAAAGAAAATTTTGTCCTATTCAGGTGATTAATGAAAACAATTCTACCAATGATACCGTTTTACCCAGTGGCTTGGGTGAAAATAGACATATAGAAATTAACTTTAATGCCGCAAGTCCCCCACTTACCCGTCAGGGAAGTGGTGGGATATAAGGCGGTAAAAATATTTGCGTCCTGAAAGGATAGCTAATATTTTTACAATTTCCTGGATAATCTTACTATAAATAGTATATAATAGTAATAGGTCGATATCTAGGAGCAGTGCTAGATGAGAAGACAAGCAGTAAAAGTCAGGTTGTACCCCACAGACCAACAAAAACAAATACTTGCACAGCATTTTGGCTGTGCCCGTTGGTGGTACAACTACGGCTTAAATCAGTGTATTGAAACCTACAAAGCAACTGGCAAAGGCTTGTCTCAATCTGCTCTCAATTCAATGTTACCAGCACTCAAAAAAGATAAAGAGACTGAATGGCTCAAAGATTGTTACTCACAGGTTTTGCAGTCTGTGAGTCTCAATCTTAGCCGTGCATACCAGAACTTTTTTGAGGGTAGAGCAAAATATCCGAGATTCAAATCCTATCATCACCGTCAATCAATCCAGTATCCTCAGAGTGTAAAACAAATTGACGATTGTTTGAAATTTCCCGGCAGGGTTGGGGTAGTAAAAGCAAAAATACACCGACCTCTAGATGGAAAAATTAAAACAGTTACAGTCAGTAAATGCCCATCAGGTAAATATTACGCCTCTGTGCTGATGGAATATGAGGACGATAACCCCACATCAAGCACGGATGGGAAAGTAATAGGGATTGATTTAGGAATCAAGGATTTTGCTATTACTTACGATGGTAATAAAACTTCTAAATACAGTAATCCTAAACATCTGTATAAATATCAAAAAAGATTAGCTGTAAAACAACGGATTGCAGCCCGTAAACACAAAGGTAGCAATCGCAGAAATAAAGCTAACAAGATTGTAGCTAGGGTATACGAACGAGTAAGCAATGTCCGTTGTGACTACTTACACAAGTTATCTAGAAAAATAGTTGACAACAATCAAGTTGTGGTAGTTGAAAATCTAAACGTCAAGGGCATGGTACGTAACCGCAAACTAGCAAAAGCAATTTCTGATACTTCATGGGGAATCTTTGTAAATTTCCTCTCCTATAAATTAGAGAAAGAGGGGAAAGTGCTGATAGAAATAGATAGATGGTTCCCTAGTTCAAAGCTTTGCTCTAACTGCCATTATCAAATAAGTGATTTGCCATTAGAGATTAGGGCTTGGACTTGCCCAAGTTGTGGAACCCATCATGATAGGGATGGTAACGCAGCGCAGAATATAAGGGCTGAAGGTATGAGAATGCTGTCCTCCTCTGGGATGGGGGAGGCTAACGCCAGTGGAGAGGATGTAAGACCAACTCGCGGACGTAAGCCCAAGATGAGGCAATCTTCGGTGAAGCTGGAAGCCAACACTCACCCGTTAGGGGAGTGTAGGTAGTTCACAAGTTCAATCCTATATAGTGAGGATAGCAGCAAAATTCAAGCAAAAGCTAGAAAAGTCAAATAATTTTTGGGTTCAGTCATTCAATTTTGGATTTTGGATTTTGGATTGACGAGATAACCCGCGACGACGACAGTTGCTCTGGGTAGTGCGAGTCAGGAATACTGTATGAGCGAATTTGTAGCTCATAATAACCATAGTTGCCATAGTTGGACAACTCCACCGATAGGTAATAGATAGGATTGTTCAGTGAGGAGTCGATTTGGCGAACCTGAATCCTTCTAGTTTTAAGGAGCATCGTTGAACCAAGAATCCCCCAGGACTTATCCGTGGGGAGAACGTCAAAAACTACTAATAAGGACTATTATGTTCCTGGACGAGAGCGAAGATGATCCGGTATATGATGGCGTGAGCCTAATATTTCTAACCTTGGGCCATTAACATCAAATTTAACCATACTTACCGACGCAACCAAAATATTCACCCGATAGCGATAGCGCCCCAAATCAATTCCCAGTAAGCTGCAAAGTATAATCCGAATCGTGGCTTTATGGGAAACTACTAAAACATTACCTTGGGGATATTTTTCTTGAATTTCAGCAATTACAGGCATAGAACGGTTAGCAATATCTACCGCAGTTTCTCCACCTAGGGGTGCATTCCAAGCAGGTTCCGTCAACCATTTGACATAGTTTTCTGGGTAATTCTCTTGAGCAAATGATTTACTCTTCGTTTCCCATTTGCCATAACTACCTTCTCTAAGTCCATCACGCAACTGCATATCCATACCAATAGCATCACAAAATGGCTTGGCAGTTGTAATTGTGCGCTTCATCGGGCTAGCATAAACCGCTTCCCACTTCAAGTTTTGATAAAAATTGGCAAAACTAGATGCCATCTGCATCCCTTCGGATGTCAAGGAAGCATCAGTTTCACCGCAGAAATTACCACTTTGACTAAAAGTAGTTTCTCCATGCCGCAGTAAATATAAATTGAGCGTCATAGCTTGTATCGTGATTGGGATCAAGGAGTGTGTGCAAAAATAAAATACCATCAATCTCCCAATCTAGTATGTGCTTTAGACACAGACTGAGGTTGAACTGCTTAACCTCTGCATTAGCCTAGCGTAAGCTTTTAAGAAACACGAGCCGAAACCCTTGCAAAATTAAGGTTTTTAATTTTGAGTGTTTCTTTCATTCGTAGCGAGGGGACTTAATACTTTTGACTTTTGAATGCGTGACTTTTGAATTCCCCCTTGTGGGGCTGCTCTTAACAGGGTAATAGGGATGAATATGAGTTATGAGTAGAGTGGGCATCCTGCCCGCTTGAAAATATAGCGTTTTTCACTTGATTTAAATACATTCTTATGAGATTTATATCTCCTAATATAAAAATTTTATCAATTTTCTTTGTATTCCATTTAACTGAAAAGTGCTATATAAGGAACGGGCAAAATGCCCATTCCACAGAACTATTAAAATCATCCCCCATTTATGCAACGTCGAATTTTGAATATTAATTGGGGAATCATATAGATACTAGATGAACTAAACTCACTTCTATATGAAGTTAAATCGTTTAAAAATTAACCAAAAGCTGGGTTTCAGCAATGCCGTTGGACTCGGTATTGTCTTCCTGGGAATGGTATCCGCTATCTTTACTGGTTATTATTTACAGTACCAAGCAAAAGTAAAACTAGATACAACATTACGAGACGCAAGGCTTCTGCGAGAATTTCAAACAAACTTGTTAGAAGTTGAGTCCCATCGCAAGGGCTTATCCTCCTTACTCAACCAACCAGAGGAACTTGCAGAAGTGTATGGAGAGTACAAGAAGGATTCAGGACAAGCATCTGAGCTTTGGTCTAAGTTAAAGCTGATTGCCGAACAAGATTGTACTTCAGAAAACCAGGAATGCCAAACGCTTCAGAATATTGTCAGAAATCATGATGCTTCCATACAGCAGTACTTTGAGCAACCCAAAATCCTTTCCCAGCAAATCGACTTACTCAATTTGCAACCAACAGATATAGCCAATGCTCAGAACATAGTGAATAAATTTACCTCCAATGCCACATTAGTTAAAAATCTGTTTGATTTTGTGGAGGAGTTCGAGAATCTAATTGAGGCAAATGCTGAGAAAATTGAGCAATTAGAAATAGAGTTTGAGCGAGCAATGTTACTACAAGTTGGGATTTTGGGTGGTAGTTTATTATTATCAGTAGCGATCGCAGCCCTACTTACAAGGTACACTAGTAGAGGAATCACTAAACCCTTGGAAACCGCAACTCAGGTGGCACAACAAGTCAGTCACAACCATGACTTCAGCTTGCGGGTTCCCATGATTAGCCAGGATGAAGTTGGTGTTTTAGCAACCACACTCAACCAATTGATAGAACGGGTGCAAAAGTTGCTCAAAGAACAACAAGCAGCGCAAGCACAACTGATTCAAAGTGAGAAAATGTCTAGTCTGGGTCAAATGGTCGCAGGTATTGCCCATGAAATCAATAATCCTGTGACTTTTATTCATGGCAATCTGCAACATGCCAGGGAATATACTCACGATTTATTAAATCTGATAGAACTTTACCAAAAATACTATCCCGAACCACCTGAAGAAATTGAGGATGAAATAGAAACAATTGAACTTGATTATCTCAAGTCAGACTGCGAAAAAATATTTAATTCCATGACAAATGGTTCCGAACGTATTAGTCAAATAGTCCTATCACTACGTAACTTTTCCCGTCTGGATGAATCGGAACGCAAAAAAGTTGATATTCATGAAGGTATTGATAGTACTTTGTTGATTTTGCACAACCGCTTACAAACAGAAAGTAAATATCCAGAAGTTAAAATTGTTAAAGAATATGCTTCTCTACCCTTAGTTGAGTGTTATCCAGGTCAACTCAATCAAGCATTTCTGAATATTATCCTTAATGCTATTGATGCATTGCACGAATACAACCACAAACGCACAATTGAACAGATTAAACTCAACCCCAATTACATTCATATTGCCACAGAATTAATTGATGAAAATTGGGTAAAGATTAAGATAGCTGATAATGGTTATGGTATTCCTGAAAATATTGTAACTAAATTATTCGATCCTTTCTTTACCACTAAAGATGTTGGCAAAGGAACTGGTTTAGGATTATCAGTTAGCTACGAAATTATAGTAGAAAAACATGGTGGTAAATTATCTTGTCAATCAATTCCTGGGAGCGGGGCAGAATTTATCATTGAAATTCCCATCACTCAAATGCTAGGTGATGAAGTAATAAGTCATAAGTAATAAGTAATAAAGAAAAATTTGTCCCCTTGTCTCCCCACACTCCTTCCCTCCTTCCCTCCACACACTTAAAACTTAATCCCTAACTGACCATTTACTCCTCGAATCGAGTTATAACCAACTCCCAAAAACAGGTTATCAGTAGCACTAACTTGCACTCCACCAGATAGGGCAAGTCCCTTATCTTCGGTATAATATCCAACTCCTACGTAGGGTGATACTACAGGTAAATTGATAAATTTCAACAAATCTACACCAACCGCATCATCAGGTCCAACTCCCAACTCAGCCCCCACACCCAAAACCTTAGCACCCACTGCATAAGTTACATCACCTTCTTGGGAACCCACTGAAACCCAGGGTCTGGGAACTATTTGAGCATCGACACGCTGAGGAACACATAAAAAGAACAATCCTACAGATGCGATCGCAGCTTTGACAATAACTTGTAATTTCATAATTTCATTCTATTTAATTTTAATACATAGCTGTGACGGATTTAACTTTTTATAAGTGCCTCACTCTTCAAAATTTACCTGTAGCAGTTTTCACACTTTATGCAATACAGACTTGGATGAACGAAAGTTTGCGTGGGATTTCTAGTAGTTCGCCAAGGGAACTTTGCAGGTTTGATGACAGGAAAATAGAGTTATTTTCTCCCCCTGCTCCCCCTGCTCCCCCTGCTCCCTCTGCTTCCCCTGCTTCCCCTCACCCAGCAATTTTGGGTTGTTCGAGTACTAGCTCAGTATCCAAAAAATAACTCCCCACACCTTTTTTTACTCACCCTACAGACTTTACCGAAAATAGCTAGACCATTCCTCTTGGATTTTTTGTCATAGAATCATGACATAAGAACCAATTATCAGTCATCTAAGCTACCCTTATAGCCATAATTATGTTATAAAATCATGACATATTGATCCCGCAATCATCTATATTTTCGTAGATAGACCAAAAATTACCAGTTCACCCCCTTGATCCCAGCCTTGGTTTAGTTGTTAATATTCATTAACAATAAGAATTCTCCACTCCCAAAAAATGCTGGCTTCAGCATCCCAGGGAATAGAAAGGGAGTGTTCGGTAATAAAAAAACAAACTGAAAACTAAAGAAACTAAGTACAACTGACGAATGGCTCGTAAAAAATTCATCTGTAATGCATGAATATCTCACAGCTATTCTTTCTTGAGGGGATATACTTTACCTTTCAAATTCACTGGAGGCCAAACAGATGGCAAAAGAACGTCCACCTATAGAAGAAATGACATTGCGGCAGCTGCGTAAAGTGGCCAGTGAATATGGCATTTCTCGTTACAGTCGGATGCGTAAAGCGCAATTGCTAGCAGCGATTCAAGAAGTCGAGCGCAGCAAACATACTCTCGATCAATCTTACTCAATGGAGGCACAGGAAACCGTGGAAGCAGCAAAATTTGAGTTAGGTCAACAAGATAGAAATGGTGCTACTCTTGCTGATGTGGATGCAGGACTAGCGGATTTACCTGCTGGTTATGGTGAAAGCCGGGTTGTCCTGATGCCTCGCGATCCCCAATGGGCTTATACTTACTGGGACGTTCCCAATGAGCATAAGGAAGAGTTACGTAGACAAGGGGGAGAACAGCTAGCACTGAGAATTTATGATGTTACTGACATTAACATTGATTTTCAAAGTCCCCACAGCCTGCAAGAATATCCTTGTGATGAACTAGCTAGGGAATGGTACTTGCCAATTCCAGTGAGCGATCGCGATTATATCATTGATATTGGCTACCGTTGTGCAGATGGTCGTTGGTTAGTATTAGCTCGTTCTGCACGGGTACATGTTCCCCCTGTATATCCTTCCGACTGGATTGAAGATATCTTTGTCAACATTGACTTTGACCAAGATTTACGGGGTAAAACAGTTTACAATTTGGTTCCCCCTGCAAGGAAAATGGCTACAGCAGGTGGCAATGCTATCTACGACCAAATCTTTGGTATGGCAGAGTCTGCCGAAGCTATGCGGGTTGCCGGTTCCATGTTTGGTTCCATGCAGCACGTTGCTGGTTCTGTGCAACCAGAACAAGCCATCAGTTCCTATATTTTCCCCTCTGGGGTTGGTATGTGGGCTGTTCCCACAGCATCAGGCATAAATATGTCTGGTGTGGGTATGTCTGGAGTCGGTTTTTCTGCTTCTGCACCACCCATGCGTCCTCGCCAGTTCTGGTTAATTGCCGATGCTGAGTTGATTGTTTACGGTGCCACAGAACCTGATGCTACCGTTACCATTGGTGGTCGTCCTGTTAAGCTAAATCCAGATGGTACATTCCGTTTCCAAATGTCCTTCCAAGATGGCTTAATTGACTATCCGATTATGGCTGTGGCTGCTGATGGTGAGCAAACACGCTCTATCCACATGAAATTTGAACGGGAAACACCATCCCGCAATACCAACACTAAAGAAGAAGCAACTTTAGAATGGCTCTCTTAATGTTGGAATTGAAATCGTAGATAACATCAGTATATAAATCAACATCCACGCTACAGTTCTACTGTGGCGTTTTTTATTTATTTGTGTGGATAGTAATATTTATGTATTAATCTGAAAAATATTATCTTTTCACTTCAATGACATTACATACTGCTCGATTACCGGATTTAAAAATATGCCTTTTCTTCCTATCCGGCATGATGATAACTATCTTATCTGGGTGTAAAGATATAGAACCAGACTTACCAGAACCAACAAATAAAAAATCAATATTTTGTTCTGGGGCAGGCTCTAGATCAGGTATAGAGTTTTTCAAAGCTAATAATCAAGGGGACAGAGATAATCGAGGTATTAATCATGCGATCGTTTTTAATCCTAAATCTCCAAATTTAAATTTTAAAGTTAATATCGGTCTGATTCACCAACTATATGCTAAGGATAAAGGTGGTAAACCACGTCGAGAATATACAGCCAAAATCTTTCGTGAATTAGTCACCAATGATGATGCTAATTTAAACGGGCGTAAACCAATTGCAGCAATTAATGCTGATTATATAGATACTGATAACAAACCCCAAGGATTTAATGTATCAAGGGGAGTAGAATACTCAGGAATTTTTAAAAGTCGTCGTTCTTCCTTTGCCATATCAGGAGGTAGACCTCAACAACGCCGTGCTACCATCCAGTTAGGCAGAAGAAAGAATCCAGTCCTCAACTATAACGCTGTTGGTGGTAATGGTAGATTTTATCGCCGGGGTAAATTTAAAAATATTTGTCAAAATTTAGGGGAATTTGCTTGTAAACAATCAACTAACCGTTCTCTGGTTGCAATTACCACCAAAGGTTATGTTATTTTTCTGGTTAATGATATCAAAGCTAACTCAGATATTAGCATATCCCAGTTAAATCAAGAACTATTACCAGAAATGTTTGATGATGTTTTAACAGGAATTGCCCGTAAAAATTGTTTAGGTCGCATTCAAGAAGGAATGTTGTTTGATGGGGGGTTTTCTCCTGGTTTATATTATAATAATAGATTCTATGTAGAAAATCCTGGTCCCATTGGTTCTGTATTCTTGATTTATAAAACTAAGTAAAGTAGCAGGAAAAATATTACCATAGTAATATGGCAATCCGATGTGATTTGTGTTGGCGTAGGGACTGTTTTCAAACTATCGTGTCGGTTGGGTAGAACGGAGTGGAACCCAACAAACCGAACGAAGAATGTTGGGTTTTGTTCCTCAAGCCAACCTACAATTGATGGCAATTTTGGGTTTGACAACAATTCCTAGGACTTATAGCTAAGGATTGCTATATATACTCAAAAGATAATAATTTTGTGTTTTGGTGATGTCAATTATTGAAATACTTAAACAAGACTATCAAAGATTTCCCGTGAATCAAACTTACAGCATTTATGCTGAAGATGTTTATTTTCAAGATCCCTTGAATAAATTTCGTGGTATTGAACGCTATAAAAAAATGATTCAATTCATCCAGAAGTGGTTTTTAGAACCCAAAATGGATGTCCATGACATTCAGCAGCAGGAAAATACCATTAAAACTGAATGGACTTTGAGTTGGAATACTCCCCTACCTTGGAAACCCCGCATCTCTATTTCTGGCTGGAGTGAATTACGTCTCAATCCCCAAAATTTGATAGTGTCCCACATCGATTATTGGCATTGCTCCCCCCTAAATGTACTTAAACAGCACTTATTTGCTGTTAACAGTCGATAATGTAAATAAATGTGAATAATTATTGAGCAGGTAGAGAATCATCCATGCGTGTAATTTTAATGACAGGTAAAGGCGGTGTTGGGAAAACTTCCGTTGCTGCTGCTACTGGACTACGTTGTGCCGAACTGGGCTATCGTACACTAGTTTTGAGTACTGATCCTGCTCACTCTCTGGCAGATAGCTTTGACATGGAATTAGGGCACGAACCCAAGCAAATTCGTCCCCAACTCTGGGGTGCAGAATTAGATGCTCTGTTGGAGTTGGAAGGGAATTGGGGCAGCGTGAAGCGTTACATTACCCAAGTTTTGCAGGCGCGGGGTTTAGAGGGCGTACAGGCGGAAGAATTAGCAATTCTACCGGGCATGGATGAGATTTTCGGCTTGGTAAGAATGAAACGCCATTATGATGAGGGGGACTTTGAGGTTTTAATTATTGACTCTGCTCCCACGGGTACGGCATTGAGGTTGCTGAGTTTGCCAGAGGTTGGTGGTTGGTATATGCGCCGCTTCTACAAACCTTTTCAAAATATATCAGTTGCCCTGAGACCCTTAGTGGAGCCATTATTTAAACCCATTGCCGGATTTTCCTTGCCAGATAAAGAGGTAATGGATGCTCCTTATGAGTTTTACGAGCAAATTGAGGCTTTAGAGAAAGTCCTCACAGACAATAGTCAAACTTCGGTGCGCTTAATTGCTAATCCAGAAAAGATGGTAATTAAAGAGTCCCTGCGGGCTCACGCTTATCTGAGCTTATATAATGTTTCTACAGATTTAGTGGTAGCCAATCGGATTATTCCTGAAGAAGTTGAAGATCCATTTTTCCAGCGCTGGAAGGAAAATCAAAAGCAATATCGCCAAGAAATTCATGATAATTTCCATCCTTTACCTGTGAAGGAAGTACCCCTATTTTCTCAGGAGATGTGTGGCATGGAGGCTCTAGAAAGATTGAAGGAGACCCTCTATAAAGATGAAGATCCGGCTCAGGTATATTACAAGGAAAATACCATTCGTGTGGTTCAAGAGCAGAACCAATATAGTTTGGAATTATATTTACCTGGAGTTCCTAAAAATCAAATTCAATTGAGTAAGAGTGGCGATGAATTAAATATTAGAATTGGCAATCATCGCCGGAATTTAGTTTTGCCACAAGCCCTGGCTGCTTTACAACCTGGTGGAGCAAAAATGGAAGAGGATTATTTGAAAATCCGTTTTGCTGAGGTTGTGAAGGCTTAACTATTGCATGGCAGCAAAAGAACCCCGACTTCTTGTAGACGCGTTAGCGGCTTCGGTGTAGGGTAAAAGTCGGGGTTCTGAATATTTCATAGGGGAGGGCACGGCGTTATTAAGATTGTTGGCTCAGAGAAAATGATTTTGGATGCCGTGCCCCTACATTTATATTTACTTGCAGATGCTAAACTGTGGAAGAAATTTCCGGTGCTAGAGAATTCCTGATTCTATCTGAAGTAGCTTGAGGAATTTTACTAGATGCTCCTTGGATAATAATCTCTTCCTGAACAGGAATAGCAGCAAGGGGGATACCTTCTTTGGTAAACCGTTCCCGAATCATACGGATAGCATCTGAATGAACTCCCCAATAATCTTCGTTTTTCGCCCATGCCCCAATACCAACACTAATGTAGTACTCTTCAATTTGCCACACAGAGGTTGAGGGAGGAGGATCTTGAAGCACTTTGGGGTGGGATTTGATAATCTCTACCAGCAACTGCTCAACCCGCTCTAAGTCTTCGCTGAACGGGATTCGCAGCCAAATGCTAACTTTTCGATTCTTAGCCTGAGTCAGGGTTTCGATCATACCACTCCAAACTACATTGTTGGGAATATTAAAAATCTGACCTTGAAATCCTTGGATTTTTGTACTCGCTAGGGTAATGGAATCCACATAACCCCAAATACCACTGACTTTTACCTCGTCGCCAACATCGAAAGGTTTGTAAACCATCATCATTAACCCACTGGCCAAGTTACCCAGGTTACTTTGCAGGGCAAACGCCAACACGAAACTCGCACCCCCAACCAGTGCTAGGATTGGACCAAGGCTGACTTCCAATGCTGTTAGTGCCAGCATAAAACCAACTACAATTCCACCACGTTTGACAAGCATGATGGTAAACTGGCGCAATAGTGCAGATATATTGTCAAATTTGGCAAGAAAACGGTTGAGTAAAATGGCGAGAATTTGAGAAACGATAATCGAGGCAACTACAATGCCCACGAACTTACCAAGATTCCCGGCCCAGCGCAAGCCACCTTCTCCCGATTGTAACCAACTTACAAACCGCACCCCGATGCCATCAGCATCTTTCAAATCTATTTCTACAGTATTAATGGCTTCAATATACTGTTTGTAAGATTTAGGATCGCCTCCTTTGAGTTCTAGTTCATCTAAAACGACTTTGAAGCGATCAACTAGTGCTGTTCGCTCTGACTGGAGTTCAGTAACATTGACAACCAGTTGGTTCTTTAATTTGGCATCTACCTCAGCATTTTTTTCCAACTGTTCTGCTGCTTTTTCCAGTTTCTTTTCTTTTTGCTGGAGGCTCTCTTTTTTATTGACAAGCTTTACTGAACTAGCAATTTTGGTGTCGCTATTACTGGAAATTTCAGTCTCTTCCACAACATTTGCTACTTTGTCGAGGGTCTGGGACGATTGCTGACTTGAGTCAGCTTCAGTTTTATCAGTTCCCTCAATCGCTGAACGTGCTTTTTTCAGAGATTCCTCTGCCGCTTCTAGTTGCTGGGTTGCTTTTTCATATTCTGGCGAGTCTAGTACAGTCTCTTTTTGAGCTGCTTGGGCTAATTCAAAAGTTTTGATTGCTGCCTCGAGTTTATCAATCTTGTTAGTCGCCTCATCGTATGCTAAGGAGCCAGCAATTATATTTTCTCGCTCTTGCTTGGCTTTTTCTAGAGCTTGTTTTGCCTTTTCCAGTTCCCCTGTGTCGTTAGCCTTGTCTAAAGCGTCACTTAAAGCTTTATTTTGTTGCAGCTCTTTTTTAGTGTTTTTTGCTTCTTCAATGGCTGATTGGGCTTTTTTCAGGTTTTCTTTGGCTTCTTCTACCTTTTTTGTTGCTTCTTGGTATTCTGGTGAGCCTGGATTAGCACCAGCTTGAGCTGATTCTGCTGCTTCCAGAGCTGACTTGGCATCTTTTAAAGCCTGAGCTGCTTCTTTTTCCTTACTAATGATCTTATTTTCACGCTTAATGGCAATCTCAGTATCGCTAATTTGTTGAACTTTTTCTTTAAGCAACTCCAGCCAAGCTGAGGATTCAGTTTGCAGTTCTTCCAAGGTGAGAGGCTTGACTAGCAATTTCAGCTCTTCCAGAGGAATTTTTGGATCTTTAGTGGTAATTGCGGTTTTCGGATCACCACTGTTTGCAGACTGAACTTTTTCAACAGCAGTTTCTTCAACTTTCGCCGACTGTGCTCTTGCCGGAGAAGCACAAACAGCGAAAACACAAACCACACCAGCGAGGACAATGGCACGAACTCGATAGCGTATCAATGGTATTATCTCCTTGTTTTTACTTATAAAATCTTTGATTAAGTAATATATATGACTATATATTATTTATAGCGCGAATTTTGGGAAAGTCCATATTTAATTAGCGTTGAACACAAAATTATCATGTAAAAGAGTTGTAAATCGTTGTATTTTTATTTTTTTAAGTTATCTTTATCACAATTTTATATATTTCATCAGGGAAAAATGTGTAATTTAGGGATATGTGATGATTGAAGATTAATCTACCTGGTTTAAATTTTGACTTTCCCCTTGTGGTGAGGAACAAACAGGAAATCGACAGAGGCTTGTTCCTCTACCAGCAAAGCATTCAAAGTAGGTTAGGAGTCCTGAGGGTTAGGGTATTGACATGACCGAAAGCTTCTGACTTTGTCAGGCAAGAGGCAGAAGGCAGCGCCGATGAAAATTTTTTTTCATTACCAAGTACGAAAAAGGGTTCTTTCCCCTACACCCCACACCCTCTTTCAAGTCAGTCCCTTATGGACAATATTTTGTCCACAACCTGCCGATGAAAATAATTCCCTCACTCTGGGCGGGGTTTCCCCGCCCCTACTCTTTACCTCCTTCCTTCACTCCGAACTCCTTATTTTCAAGCTAGTCTCCCATGAACGTTTGTACACAACCAATCATGAAAATACCTCTTACCTGTTACCTGTTGCCTGTTGCCTATTTTCAAGTTAGTCTCTCATGAATGTTTGTACACAACCTGCCGATGAAAATAATCCCTTCACTCTGGGCGGGGAAACCCCGCCCCTACTCCTTCACTCCTTCACTCCTTCACTCCTTCCCTCCTTCCCTCCATCACTCCCTATTTTCTAGCTAGAAGGAAGATTGTTCCGCTCAAACCGCTCAAACCCTCTGACTTCTTACTTCATTTGACAAGAACCGCAGCATATCGTTAAGGTGCCTGACGCGCCAGTCGCTGCGGATTCCTTTATTACTCAAAACTTTTTGGGTTTTGAGCCTTTTTTTATAAATTGTTCAGTCTCACGTTTTATGCCTGAATTGATTTCTTCCCAGCTGCAAATCGTTTGTTAATTTCTTCCCAATTCACCACATTCCACCAAGCTTCTAAATAATCTTTGCGACGATTTTGGTAATTCAAATAATAGGCGTGTTCCCATACATCATTACCCATAATGGGATACTTACCTTCACTGAAGGGACTATCTTGATTAGCCGTACTCATTATCTCCAGCTTGCCATCTGTTGCCAGCACTAACCAAGCCCAACCACTACCAAAACGTTTTGCACCTGCTTGGTTAAACTGCTTTTTCAACTCATTAAAAGTGCCAAAATCTTTCTTAATTGCAGATGCGATCGCACCATCTGGTTCTCCACCACCTTTTGGTTTCATGATACTCCAAAACATGGAGTGGTTAACATGACCGCCACCATTATTACGTACTGTGGTGCGAATATCTGCTGGTACGCTATTTAGGTCTTGAAGTAAATCTTCGACATTTTTACCTTTAAGTTCTGGATGCTTGTCTAATGCAGCGTTGAGATTTTTGACATAGCCTGCATGGTGTTTGTCGTGATGGAAACGCATAGTTTTAGCATCTATATGTGGCTCCAGGGCTTCGTAGGGGTAAGGTAGAGGCGGTAATTGGATAGCACCCTTTGGTTGACTGGGTGGAGTTGTGGGCGTGGGGCTAGGAGTAGTCTCTTCTGCTAAAGCACAACCATCTAAGGCAAAAGCTCCTACGGTAGTGCTCAGTAAAAATAAGAAATGCCGTCGATTGAGAGTCATAAGTAATTACTCTGGAGAATCTGTGTCCAGTTCTTATTTTCTTAGATTGGGGAGCATAATCATAGTTATTCCCAATTCTGCCTACTCCTTAATTGAATTGCTGGGAATGCAGGGGAGTGTCGGGAATAATAAGTAATAAAGAAAAATTTGTCCCTTGTCCCCCACACTTCCCTCACTCTGGGCTGGGAAACCCCGTCCCTACTCTTACTCTACTCTACTCTTCGAGAAGCCACTGCGTGTCTACGAGAAGCCACTTCGTGTCTACACTCCCTCACTCCTTCACTCCTTCACTCCCCTCACTTGTTCCCTGTTTCTTGAAATACTGTGGGATAAAAGCCGGTTGTAGAGTAATCTCAATACAAAAACTAAAATGGTATAGATTACTCACAAATGACGGATTCTCCAAAACAAGATCAGCTTTTAGCCCAGAACGCCAAAATCTCCATTATTATTCCCGTTATTAACGAAGCGGAAAATATTGTATCAACCCTAGCCACCACCAAACCCAGCACAAGTGTAGAAATAATTGTAGTGGATGGTGGTTCTAGTGATAGGACGGTGGAAATAATCAATAATCTAGGATTAGAAGTAGAGGTAATAATATCTAATCCTGGGCGTGCTATACAAATGAATACAGGTGCATTGGCTGCTACTGGGGATATTTTGCTGTTTCTCCATGCAGATACTCGTTTACCACCTGGATTTGATACCATGATTCGTCAAGCCATAGAAACACCAGGGGTAGTTGCAGGCGCATTCACCTTAAAGATAGATGCGGAATTGGGGAGTTTGCGTTTAATTGAGAAAGGTGTGGAGTGGCGATCGCATTTTTGGCAATTACCCTACGGAGACCAAGCCATATTTCTCAAACGGGAAGTGTTTCAAGCCGTTGGTGGTTTTCCCGAATTGCCAATTATGGAAGATTTTGAGTTGATACGTCAGTTAAAGCATCAAGGAAGAATTATTACCATACCAGCACCAGTGGTAACATCGGCACGACGCTGGCTAAAAAAGGGAGTTTGGCAAACAACTTTAATTAATCAAGTAGTAATTTTTGCTTATTTTATCGGTGTTTCCCCTGAACATATTCGCCGGTGGTATCGGCAGGGAAAACTTTACCGCTGAAGTTGGGATGCTGCAACTACTCTAGGGTTTTCATCTGCAAACTCACAAACTTTAGGCAAAGAGGAGGCTGGAAAACAGCTTGTTGGCATGGTGGCATAGTTATAGCGCTACGCGCAAGTAATAAGTAATAAGTAATAAGTAATAAGCTTACTAATCAAGGGTTGTAGCTCTCAAAAATGTCCTAACCTATTCACGTAGCACTATATGAAGCTCTTGTTAGATGAGTGTATTGATCGCAAACTTGCAAAGGAATTTTCTGACTATGAGATGAAAACAGTTGTATCGAATACTACCATTACCTACAGCATAGCTTCGCTTACCGCGCAGCGTATCCGCCAGGACTCAGGAGCTTCTCACAGAGTAGTCTGCCGACCTAGGCCAGACTCAAAACCTTGATTTTTCGTAGCCCACGTAGGTGTCTACCCTGTAGAAAGCCGCTCCGCGTCTAAGGTACATATAGCCGCACTCTTCCAGGATGACGGCGAGTTTGAAAACCAGCCCTAGGGGTTGCTAAGCTCTTCGTGGAGAGAAGCGCGAGAAGCCGCTATCGCCTTTATGGGCGATTCCTTTGAGAACATCGCCTACATTACCGTTATTTATTGGGAAATGTGTAAGTAGGTACTTCTTTTAATAGCCAACTTGGGTAACATGTGTAATCGAAGCCTTCTTTCACCAGAAATTCAGCATTTTCATGGTGCAACAAGCGCATAACGGCATCGAGGGCAGAGCGCAGCGCAGGTTCCGTCCATCCACCTTCAACTCCGTAGTTTTCACCAGCAAAATACAGTTTTGATATACCACTATATACCTCATTGTAGGCGAGTTGCAGGTGATTATAGCTCTGGGTATGTGCGCGATAAAGTTTGGAACAACCGTGGTAACCCAGTTCATTGATCCACTGGATATGGACCGGCTTGGTATGATCAATGTATTGTGTGATGTCCTGTTTAACGGTTTGCAGGGTAATTTCTGCTAGCTTTTTGCACACTAAACAAGATAACTGATTTATGTCATAAGGTAGCAACTTCAACGAATCATCTTCCCAGGTATAGCTGGCCAATATAATGCCGGGACTGTCCGGCCTACTTTCCCAGGCAAGAGAATAAATATCTTGCACATAAGTATCCGTAATGATGACCTGGGGAATCTGATTATCTGGTTTTTCCCAGAACCTTTCCTTAAGCGGAAAGAATAACTTGCAACTGGAGATATTGTGCAGCGTATTTGAAGCGGTAATTTGCTTTTGTGGCACGTCTCTTTCTAAAAAACCTTCAAAGTCGAAGGACATTTGTGAAGCCCAGGTAGTGCTGGTCACAAAGACGAAATCATAATCATGTCTGACACAGTCTCCTGAGATCAATGCTTCCACTGAGACTCCATTTTCCGTTTTGATGATCCGCTTGACTGGGCTGTTGATGTGAATATTACAGGATTCATACAGTGATTTATCCTGTCCGGGAGGGGGAACATAAAATAGGTATTCCACTAGTGCCTGAATGCCCTGGTAATAGGGTGGAGGAAGGGGGCATCCGGTGGAATCGCATAACTCCTGGCTGCCAAAGTGCGGTAATTTTTCCGGGTTCATCAACCCTTCCACGGTTTTAAGGTAACTGGTGAAGCCGAAAAGTGAGCAACGCATAAACCACAGGGCTGAAATGTTGTAAAATGCCCCCCAACTGCCGTCTCCTATACCTATGGTATACAGCAATTCCGATTCTTCCGGAGTCATGCCCAATCCCCCCATATCTCCTGTTTCTTGGTTCGGCTCGCGCTTAGGTTCCAGCACTAGGTCGTTGAAGGTCATGCCATCGTAAAACTCGGTTATCTTTTTCCAGAGGTTACACCAATCATCGTTATTTTGGATATACAGCTTTTGGGCTATTCCAGTAAAATCGTTGATAAAATCCTTTACTTTATCCGAAAGCGACTTCAATACCTCGTTTTCAATGTCTTTGCAATATGGCCAGCTGATCAGTTGAGGTTTGGGGAAATTGTTTTCGGGACCATAACCACGGTTAATGTAAATCCCCGTATTGCCTTTTGCCCGCCCGGGGTTGGGAAATTCAGACAGGATGGCTCCATTACCTTTCTTACTTGCCTCACTAACAATGTAATACTCCAGCAGGCAGTTTTCGTCTCCCGGATGACTGAAAAACGGCATACGCATCGCACCCATTTCCATGCCTTCCTGCCGTAAATCATTTGGGTTATCGCAGGTATACAAGCGCCCGCCAATTCGGTGGGAGGCCTCAAAAATGGTGACCCTAAATCCGCACCGGAAGAGTTCCCGTGCAGCAGCCATGCCCGCAGCTCCTGCGCCCACTATGGCAACCGTTTTTGCGACATTGTTGGGCAAACGACCGATTCCGTTCGGAGCATTGTCAAGCAGTTTAAAATAGTTGAACCGAAAATCGGCAGGATTTGGCCATTTGGGAAGCCAACTATCCTCCTCACATGCCTTGCAGACAATATCAAAACTAATACCTGGTTTCATGATGTATTTATTGATGAATTTTGCTAGTTGGAGGAGTTTAGACAAAATTTTAATTTCCGCCCTCTATCCTTCCTTACATTTTTAAGACGTTCCCAAAACCCAATTTCGGAATTTTTTGAGTTAGTACCAATTTTTTTCTCTGAGATTGTAGTACAACAATGAATGATATAGTGCTACGCGCTAGAGAACAGGGAATAGGGAACTCTTAACAGCATGCTGTCAAAGGATTTGCTGGATTTAGAAATGCCCGTCCCCTAAATGTGTAGTGCTATACATTAAAAACTTCGCGATACGCAAAGTGTCAAGCCTCCGGCTTATCGCTTGCGCCCTCCTTGTTAATTGGCATAGCGGTTCTGAAAGAATATCGCCCTAATCTACACTTTGAGAACGCCTCCGGTGTTGGCTCGCTACATATTATTAAACACTCCTATTGCCAGCGAATCCTGTGCTTTACGTTAAATTTAGAACGTAGGGGAAAATTTGTCCGACAACAGCAATTTGTTACCTATTAAATGCCAAAATACTCAGCATATTCCGATACAATTGAACAACTTCATTT
>JASJCJ010000200.1 GCA_030066045.1 Calothrix sp. MO_167.B12 | reverse complement strand
CACGGTTTTCGGTGCTGGTGATCCAGCCACAGAACTGTTCCCACAGGTTGGCGCTTTCGCGTCTCTGTAAGGTTGTGGTCATCTGTATTTATGATTGCTGTTATGTATGTGTGTAGGTTTTATTGCCTACTGAAATCTAATATAAGAGTTATATTGAGTTTTGTAAAGCTTTCTAACACAATTGTTACTGATTAAATAGATAAGTTTTGATTATATTTAGGAGTTAGGAGTTAGGAGTGTGGGGAGTGTGGGGAGTGTGGGAAGTGTGGGAAGCAGAGGGAGAAGAGGAAAATGAAATAATCACTCCATCACTCCTACCCTACTCTTCGAGAAGCCACTTCGTGTCTACGGGAAGCCACTTCGTGTCTACACTCCCTCACTCCCTCACTCTTTCACTCCCTCACTCCTTCACTCCCTCACTCCCTCACTCCCTCACTCCCATCAACCGGGAGGCCATTTCATCTGTCGTCCACCGAGGATATGTATATGTAAGTGATAGACTGTTTGACCACCATCTGCACCAGTATTAATCACCAGGCGATAGCCATTTGTGAGTCCAGCTTGTTGAGCAACTCGTTTAGCAGTTAATAATAGGTGTCCCATGAGAGCATGATCCTGGGATTCTGCATCATCTAATTTGGCAATGGGTTTTTTGGGAATTACGAGAATGTGAACGGGTGCTTGGGGTTGGATATCGTTGAATGCTAGGGCTAGGTCATCTTCGTAAACAATGTCAGCGGGAATTTCCCGGCGAATAATTTTGCTGAAAATCGTCTCTGTGGTTTCACTCATGGCGATTCATTTGCTTATTTGTTAGAGATTTTAAAGGTTTAGTGGTTATAGAAGAAATAATTAGCTCATGCTTGCCAGAGTTTGGAGTGCATCAATAATTGGCATAGATGCCGTAAAAGTAGGGGTAGAAGTGGATATTTCCCGTGGTTTACCGGGAATTGTGGTTCTGGGATTACCGGATGCGGCGGTGCAGGAATCGCGGGAAAGGGTGAAGGCGACGCTTAAGAATGCGGGTTTTGCTTTCCCTATGGGGAAGATTGTGATTAATCTCACCCCTGCTGATTTACGGAAGGAGGGACCTTGTTTTGATTTACCCATTAGTGTGGGGATTTTGGCGGCTTCTGAGCAAGTTCGGGCAGATTTATTAGGGGATTATCTATTTTTAGGTGAAGTTTCTCTAGATGGGAGTTTGCGTCCAGTGACTGGTGTATTACCCATTGCAGCTGCGGCACAAAAGATGGGAATTGCTGGTTTGGTGGTGCCAGTGGATAATGCCCAAGAAGCAGCAGTGGTGGAAGGATTGGCTGTTTATGCTTTCAAGAATGTAGCAGATGTGGCGGATTTTTTGAATAATCCAGTCAGTTATAAACCCGTGCAGTTCGATAGTTCATCAGGGAATATCCATACAACATCCTTACACCCTAGTGTGACCGATTTGAAGGATGTCAAAGGACAGGCTCACGCCCGTCGTGCTTTGGAAATTGCTGCTGCTGGGGGACATAATTTAATCTTTGTCGGACCTCCGGGAAGTGGAAAGACAATGTTGGCAAAGCGATTACCGGGAATCCTACCACCGTTGGAATTTTCTGAGGCATTGGAAGTAACTCGCATTCATTCTGTGGCAGGTTTATTAAAAAATCGCGGCTCCTTATTACGCCATCGTCCTTTCCGCAGTCCCCACCATTCGGCATCTGGTCCTTCTCTGGTGGGTGGTGGTAGTTATCCTCGTCCCGGAGAAATTTCATTATCACATTTGGGTGTACTTTTTCTAGATGAGTTAACAGAATTTAAACGAGATGTATTGGAGTTTCTGCGTCAACCCTTGGAAGATGGTTTAGTCACTATTTCTCGTACCAGACAATCTGTGATGTTTCCGGCACAGTTTACCTTAGTGGCAAGTACTAATCCCTGTCCCTGTGGTTATTATGGCGATACAATCCAGCAGTGTACCTGTTCCCCCAGACAACGGGAGCAATATTGGGCAAAATTGTCAGGACCATTAATGGATCGGATTGATTTGCAAGTGGCGGTGAATCGCCTCAAACCAGAAGAAATTACCCAACAACCCACAGGAGAAGGTTCTGCATCTGTTAGAGATAGGGTACAACAGGCACGCTCACGCGCCGTGAAACGGTTCCAAACAGAAACAGGTCTACGTTGCAATGCACAAATGCAGAGTCGTCATATATATAAATGGTGTCAGTTAGATGATGGTAGTCGCAATCTATTAGAAGGTGCCATTAGAAAACTGGGTTTATCAGCACGGGCTAGCGATCGCATTCTCAAAGTAGCACGAACCATTGCAGATTTGGCTGAAGATGACAATCTCAAACCTCAATATGTTGCCGAAGCTATACAGTATCGTACCATAGATAGAATGCAGTGAGAGAAGGAGAGAAGGAGGGAAGGAGGGAAGGAGAGAAGGAGAGAAGGAGAGAAGGAGAGAAGGAGAGAAGGAGAGAAGGAGAGAAGGAGAGAAGGAGAGAAGGAGAGAAGGAGGTAAAATTACAACATATATGATAAGTGTTTCAGCGAACATGATGTGAGTTAATAAATATGAACATATCACCACCTAATCGCCAGCTGCGTGTTTCCTGGCAAGCAGTTTTTTCTCTACTAATGTTTATATTTATGTATCTGCCAATTCTGGTACTTGCTGTTTACAGCTTTAACCAGTCTCCTTACAGTGCAAATTGGCAGGGTTTCACCCTCGATTGGTATGGCAAATTATTGAATGATGAACGAATTGTATCTGCTTTAAAAAATAGCTTAATAGTTGCCTTCAGTGCTGTGGGTATTTCAGCAGTTCTAGGAACCTTGATGGCTGTAGGTTTGGCACGGTATCGCTTTCCTGGTAAGGGTTTATATCAAGGGATTGCCTACTTACCCTTAATTATCCCCGATATTGCGATCGCAGTTGCCACTTTAGTATTTTTAGCGACCTTTGCTATTTCTCTGAATATATCAACTATTATTGGCGCTCATGTGGTATTTTGTCTGGCTTATATTGCTTTAGTTGTTTCTTCTCGCTTTCAGAATTTAGATACCCATTTAGAAGAAGCTGCATTAGATTTAGGTGCAACACCAGTACAAGCCTTTCTCAAGGTTCTGTTACCCCAACTAATGCCTGGTATTATCGCTGGTTGCTTACTTGCTTTTGTTCTCAGTTTAGATGATTTTTTAATTGCTAGTTTCACCGCTGGTAGTGGTTCTAATACCCTACCCATAGAAATATTTAGCCGCATCAGAACAGGTGTTAAACCAGATATTAATGCTCTGAGTGTGATTTTAATTGTAGTTTCGGCAATAGTTGCATTAGTGGCGGAACTGATTCGCCTTGTTGGAGAAAAAAAGCACCATCAATGAATAGCTTTATCTAAATATTATTTGAATTTTAAAATATGTCTATGAAATTATTAATATATTTTCATCTAGATATTTTTGAAATAAAAGTAATAGTTAGGAATAAATCTTCATATTTTTCATTTGCTAAGTGTTTGTGAACTGGAATATTCCAGACATGGAAATCTATGATTAATTAGTTAATTATCCTCAGTATTTATGCGTAAAATTTGTTGATAGTCGCTGATATTTTTGTCTTGATATCAACTATTTTTCAAGTTAGTTTGAACTCTTGGTAATTATACTGAAATAATTTTCATATCTAGTTTAAATAAATTTAAATATTGCCAATTGCAGCTAAAAAAATATGACTATAAACTAGTATTATGTTGTCTGGAGCAAATTTAGCAACAGATGATATCAATCTAGTTTTAATCAATGCAAAAAACAAATACGTTTATGCATAAAAGTAAATATATACCATTTGCGATCGCATTTGTACTGTCAACCTCTTTATCACCACTCTTGATCAAACCAGGTGTTGCAGAAATACCAGGCATAAGGTCTATCTCTTTCACTCCCCCAGATAGAATAGCTCCTGATAAGTCTAAGGGAGGAGCGTCAAGAGGAAATTGTGAGATCGATAAAACAAAATCCATTACTGAGTCAATAACACCATTGATGCCAAAAAGTAACATTGGTCTGACACAAGTGAGTAATCCAAGTGTTTTTGTTTATCTTCCTGCAAATAGTGGAAAGGAAGCAACATTCGTCATCAAAAAACAAAATGGTGATGTCCATTATCAAGCTGATTTGATCTTGCCTCAACAAAAGCCAGGTGTGATGAAAATAGATATTCCTAAGGGGGCAGAATTAGTCAAAGGCACTAGGTATAAATGGTTTGTGACGTTTTCTTGCGGTAAAGAGTTAAGTGTAGATAGTCCGAATGTGGAAGGAGTGATTGAGCGAGTTTCATCCACATCCAACATTATTAGCCAAAATAAGCCCAAGGGACTTCAATCGGTAAAGAATCTTGCTCAAGCTGGGCTTTGGTTTGATACCGTCCATGTCCTGGCAGAATTAAGAAAATCTCAGCCCAAAAATGTAGAATTTAGCAAAGCTTGGAAGGCTTTATTAGAAGATAAAAACGTTGGACTAAAAGAACTTGCAGATCAACCATTGATTTATTAATCATCATCCTCTAACACAATGGACATGGACATAAATCAAACATTTATAAAAGGTCAAAAATAGAGAACAAAAATTTCCTAAGCTATCCGATGAAAATTTTAAAGCCCGTAGAACCGTAGTGGTGAACCATTTCGGTGGACGGATGAATCCTGCAGATCACACTACCCATGAGCACAGCCTCCCCAGAGGAGATACCTGTGGATGTGCAGGAACTTACCGCAGGCTAGGACTTGGATGTAGCGTAGTGCAGGCTACGCTTCAGCTCCTGCTCCTCTAAAGGAGGCACACCATTAAATATGTAAGTAGCCTTATTCCTTTCACCTTTAACCCTTACCCTTTCCCTTACTTACAAGCCAGAAGAAGATGTACCTCTTTTACCTGCAATCTACTTGCAATCTGCTGTAACTAAAACTATACAAGCCCGCTGATGCGGGCTTTTATTTCCACAAAATAGGGGATAAGGTGGAATTAATCTAAAATTGGATGACACATATTAACCTTAGTTAAGAGTATATACCGATAAAAAAAAATTATTTTTTGGGTATAAATATACATAGTTAAGTTTGGTATCAATGAATCAACAGCTTATATGATCAGCTTCTTAATCTTCTACCTTCTTGTAGTAGAGGAGATAATTACAAAATCATTTACAATTTGAATTTTAAAAAATTTTATTATTTATGCTTTCTGTTTTATTTTTGATTCTCCATATATAAATAACCTAATATCAATGTGGTCTAAATTAAAAGTGCATCTTTGGCGATGGCGTTTTGTATTTCTGACAGCTCCCAGTGTCGCTATATGCATCATGGCTGGGAGTCTTGCAGGTTTATACCAGCTACTAGAATGGTCAACTCTAGAGAAATTGATGGCATTACGCCCTACTGAGCCAGCAGAAAAACGTATTCTCATCGTCAAAATTGAGGAAAAAGACATCGCTGAAGCGGGGAAATGGCCGATTAATGATGCTATTTTCGCTCAACTACTGTCTAAACTCAAGACTCACAAACCAACAGCCATTGGTATGGATATTTATCGAAATTTACCAGTAGAACCAGGGCATCAGCAATTGGTGGAGGTGATGAAGAGTACACCCAACCTAATAGGCGTAAAAAAAATGATTGGCGAAAAGGTTCCACCATCTCCTACCTTATCTCAACTCAATCAAATTGCTCTTGCTGATATGGTTTTGGATCAAGATGGTAAAGTACGACGAGCATTGTTATCTGCTGGTGATGACAATGGTCAAATTTTTTTGGGTTTAGCTGTTCGTTTGAGTCTAATGTATCTCCAAACCCAGGGTATCGAATTAGAGCAACTAGATGAGAAAGGAACCGTTTTACGTTTAGGGAAAGCAGTGTTCCAACCCTTGCAGGGAGATGAATTTATCTATCGAGGTGCGGATTTGGGAGGATACCAAATCTTACTTAACTACCGAGGATTTAAAGAAAAATTTGATACAGTTAATATGCAGGATGTGTTGAATGGTTCTGTATCGCCAGAACTAATTCGCGATCGCATTGTTGTAATTGGCACAATAGCAGAAAGTATCAATGACTTCTTTAGTGTTGGCTATAGCAAGAAAGCAACTGATACAGGAGAACTTATGCCTGGTGTGGTAGTTCACGCAAATTTAGTCAATCAAATTGTCAGCGCAGCAATTGATGATAGACCTTTGATACAAATTTGGTCTTCCTCTGCGGAATGGCTGTGGGTAATATGTTGGTCTTTTATTGGTAGTGGTGTTAGTTGGCAGTTACTCCAGATTAATTCTACACGTAAGCGATCGTTATGGGGATTACCCATTTTGGGTATGGCATTAGCCATAGGAAGCTTAGTCATTAGCAGTTATGGAATTTTTCTCTCAGGTTGGTGGATTCCCGTGGTTTCACCAGTACTGGCTCTAATTGTATCTGCCATTGTCACCAGTAATTTTTATAAGCAAAATCAGCTACAACAAGCCAACCAACAACTACAATCACATTCTCGTAATCTGGAGGAGAAAGTTCAAGAACGCACTCAAGAATTAAAATCAGCTAAAATTGCTGCGGATGTTGCCAATCAAGCCAAAAGTGAGTTCTTGGCAAATATGAGTCATGAATTGCGTACACCTCTCAATGGTATTTTGGGATATGCACAAATCTTGCAAGACTCACCTTTGCAGGAAGAAGAATTAGATGGTGTTAACATCATTTATCAGTGTGGTTCTCACCTACTAACTCTAATAAATGATGTTTTAGATTTATCTAAAATCGAAGCTCGCAAACTGGAGTTACATAAGCATGATTTTCACTTTCCTTCCTTTTTAATGGGAGTTGCGGAAATATGCCGTATTCGTGCTGAACAAAAAGGCGTTAACTTTACTTGTGAAATAGATCCACAACTGCCAGAAGGAATTCATACAGATGAGAAACGTTTACGTCAAGTATTAATTAATTTGCTCGGTAATGCTATTAAATTTACAGAGAAAGGTAGGGTCAATTTTAAAATTAGTTATGTAGAAGATAATCGTTTGAATGGTTTATTAAAAAGCCACAAAGTTCAAGCCATGATGAATGATGGATTACATCGAAAAATTCATTTTGAGATTGAAGATACTGGTGTAGGTATGACACCAGAACAAGCAAGTAAAATATTTATTCCTTTTGAGCAGGTAGGTGATAAGAAGAAGCAAGCAGAAGGCACTGGATTAGGATTAGCAATTAGTCACCAAATTATACTCTTAATGGATAGTAAAATTAATGTAGAAAGTGAGGTAGGAGTAGGGAGTAAATTCTGGTTTGATGTAGACTTAGAAATAGCTAAAGACTTATTAGAAACCAGAAAATCACATATACCAGATAAAAAAATTATTGGTATTCAAAATAAAACCCCCAAAATATTAATAGTTGATGACCGTGCAGCAAATACAGAACTTGTCAGTAAGATGTTAACAGCTATTGGATTTTCTTGTTTTGAAGCAAGTAATGGTCAAGAAGGTTTAGATAAGTTAGCAGAAACTCAGCCAGATTTAATTATCACTGATTTGTCAATGCCACTCATGCACGGGTTGGAGATGATTAAACATATCAGAAATCATAAGTTATATCAAAATTTACCAATCATAGTTTCTTCTGCCAGTGTTTTTAGTGCCGACAAAGAAAAAAGTTTAGCTGCTGGAGGAAATTATTTCTTACCTAAACCTGTGCAGCTAGATGAATTATTACAGGTACTAAAAAAATATTTAAATCTAGAATGGGTTTATGCAAATACTAATAATAATTTAGCATCGAATCATAGGCATAATCATAATTATTATTCTTCTAAAGAATCATCAATTGATATTAATAAAATAGTTCCTCCATCACCAGAAGTATTAGACAAGCTCTTTGATTTGGCAATGAGAGGAAATATTCGAGCTGTATGTCAATTATTAGATGAAATAGAAAGTTCGGATGATATATTGCTACCATTTACTGCATATATCCGACAATTAGCAGATAATTTTCAAATCAAGAAAATCCGTGAGTTTATTAAATCTTTTGATGGGGTGAGTCTATGAATACAAGTGAATTCTCACAAGCTGTAATCTTAGTAGTTGATGACAATCCCACCAATTTAAAAGTTTTGTGTGGAGCTATAGCAGATGCAGGCTGGGAAATTTTAGTAGCCACTGATGGTGAAAGTGCCATTGAACAAGCCGAATATGCTCATCCTGATTTGATTTTGTTAGATATTATGATGCCAGGAATTGATGGGTTTGAAACTTGTCAACGACTCAAGGCAAATCCTGACACCCATGATATTCCCATTTTATTTATGACGGCTCTTTCGGATACTGTGGATAAAGTTAGAGGCTTATCCACAGGAGCAGTTGATTATATCACTAAACCTTTTCAGACAGAAGAGGTTTTAGCTAGGGTGAATGTACATTTAAAATTACGCTACCTGAGTAAAAAACTAGAAAGACAAAACCAGGAATTAGAACTGCGAGTACAGGAAAGAACTGCGGAATTAGCCAAGGCTTTAGAAAACCTCAAACAATCACAATTGCAGACAGTTAAAAACGAAAAAATGTCTAGCCTTGGTGAATTAGTGGCAGGCATTGCCCATGAAATTAATAATCCTTTGGGTTTAATGATAGGTAATTTAGAATTAATGAATGATTATATATCCGATTTTTTTGAGCATTTACGACTGTATAAGCACCACTATCCTCAACCGAATCAAGACATTCTCAAGCACGCCAAAAAAATAGATGTAGAACAAACGATTGAAGATATAGATGATTCTAAATTATCTATCAAGATTGGTTTAGAACGTATTGCTAAAGTTAGTAATAGTTTACGAACATTTGCAAATCCTGATATCTCTCGTAAGGAATATATAGATATTCATGAATGTATTGATAGTACTTTGATTATTTTAAAACATAGGATGAAATGTAATGAAAAAAGGGCAGATATTCAAGTAATTAAAGATTATGAGCAATTACCATATATTGAATGCTATCCAGGAGAAATAAATCAGGTATTTATGAATGTTATTACTAATGCTGTTGAGGCTTTTGAAGAATTTTATGAAAATAACACTAATCGGGGAGAAGGTATAGAAAAAAATGTATTAACTTGTTCTACTGGATATAATGAAAATATGAGCCATATTACTATTTCCATTAAGGATAATGCTGGTGGGATAAAACCTGAGTTACAAGGAAAAGTATTTGAGCAGTTTTTTACTACGAAACAAGGACATGGTAATACTGGCTTAGGATTGTCTATTATTCAGGAAATTGTAGAAGAAAGACATCAAGGAAAAGTGAAATGTATTTCCAAATTGGGAGAAGGAACAGAATTGATTATTGAACTTCCAATTAGTTAATTACAATTGATAATTCCTAATCTAATGTCCCTTAGCTCTTTCAGGGTGGCTGTGCCAACAGGGGAGCTAGGCTCTAGGCAGAGCTATGTCATAAGCTTTACATAATTCTGAATTTAGCCCTAAAAGTTATTGAATCATTATACAGAAAATTAATTAATAAAATTATTTATAAAATTAGGTAATTATGAAAATAAATTTTAAATATAGTGTTTGTTTAGGGCTACTTACTTTATTACTAACCACCAGTTTACCAGCATTAGCACGTACTGAATTGGAATTAAAAATTAATACACAAAATTCTGTGTCATCAACTAGGATTAAAGTGGCTGATGATCCACAATTATTGTTTAATCAAGGTATAAATCTTTTAGAAACAGGACGTTTTACACAAGCTGTCAAATTCTGGCAAGAAGCTGCTGCTAAGTTCCAGAAACGAGGAGATATTACTAACCAGGCTTTGAGTCTGAATTACTTATCTTTGAGTTATCAAAATGTAGGGAATTGGCAACAAGCGAAAACAGCAATTACCCAAAGCCTGAATTTGTTACAGCAACAAAAAGGGAATGCAGCCACCATAGCAGTTGCTTTTAATACCCAAGGAAGTTTACAAATTGCCACGGGAGAAACAGAAGCAGCTTTACAAGCTTGGCAAAATGCAGCCAAAGCCTACAAGTTAGCGGGCGATCGCATGGGGGAAATAGGTAGTAAAATAAATCAAGTTCAAGCTCTCCAGGCTTTAGGTTTATATCATCAAGCCAATAAGTTATTAACCAATGTCAATGGTGAGTTACAAAATCAGCCAGATTCCCTACTCAAAGTTAAAGGATTGCAAAGCCTGGGAGAAGCACTACAGGCAAGGGGGAAGATTAAACAATCCCAAACTATATTAACCCAAGGTTTAGAAATCGCAAAACGGTTGGGTTCTACAGCGGATACTAGCAAAATTCTCTTGAGTTTGGGTAATGTTGCCAGAACTTTACAACAAACCCCCACTGCACTGGATTACTATCAACAAGCAGCAGCAATTACCACTAACCCCAATTTGAAAGTAGAAGTGCTGTTAAATCAGTTAAGTTTGCATATAGATAATCAACAGTGGCAACAAGCTCAATCTTTATTAACACCCATTAAAACCCAATTAGCCAGCCTTACTCCCAGTCGCACATCTGTTTACGCAGCAGTCAACTTTGCTACTAGCCTTTCTCGGTTAGCAAAACAAGATAATCAAGCTGCACCTACCATTTATCAAAATACCGCCAAAATTCTGGCACGGGCACTAAACCAAGCAGATAATTTGGGAGATTTACGAGCTAAAGCCTATACATTAAACGAGTTAGGGAAACTATATCAACAAAGCCAACAATTATCATCAGCCTTAAAGCTTTCTCAACAAGCCTTACAGATTTCCCAAAGTATTAATGCTGGTGATATTTCTTATCAGGCTGCTTGGCAAGTTGGCCGCATTCTCAAATATCAAGGAGATACCAAAGGAGCCATTACAGCATATAATTCTGCTCTAACAACCCTGAAAACCCTGCGTGGTGAGTTAGCAGCCATTAATCGTGATAATCTTGATGTTCAGTTTTCCTTCCGAGAAAGTGTGGAGCCGGTATATCGGGAGTTTGTGAGTTTACTCGTATCTGAGGACAATAACAGGAGGGTATCTCAAACCAACTTAAAGAAAGCTAGGGAAACCATTGAAGCCCTACAACTGGCAGAATTAGATAACTTCTTTCAAGAAGCTTGTTTAAATGCCAAACCCCAACAAATTGAGCAAATAGATCCCACCGCAGCAATTATTTATCCAATTATTCTACCCGATCGCTTAGAGGTAATTCTTTCAGTTCCCAACCAACCCCTCTCCCATTACCAAACCACCATATCTCAGTCTGAACTAGAGAAAAGCATCAAAAAGATGCGACGTTCCTTGAATCCGGTATTATCTGATAAAGAACGATTAAAGTTTTACCAGCAATTGTATGGTTGGTTGATTCGTCCAGCAGAATCTCAGTTAGCTAATAGTGGTGTAAAAACCCTCGCATTTGTGCTAGATGGTTCCTTGCGGAATCTACCAATGGCAGCTTTACATGATGGAAAACAGTATTTGGTGGAGAAATATAGCCTCGCCTTATCTCCAGGAATGCAATTATTGCAAAGCAAATCCCTCCAAGAAGAAAAACTACAAGTACTTACAGCCGGCGTTAGTGAAGCTCGCCAAGGTTTTAAAGCTTTGCCAGGAGTTAAATCTGAAGTGGAGAAAATTTCATCATCTGTCACCAGTAAGGTACTTTTAAATGAAACATTTACAGACACCAACCTGGTGAAAAACATTAAATCCACACCTTTTTCAGTACTCCATCTTGCTACTCATGGTCAATTTAGTAGTAACTCTGATGAAACTTTTATACTCACATGGAATGAAACGATTAATGTTAAAGAGCTGGATGATTTATTCCAAACAAGAAACACAGTAGACTCAAAGCCAGTAGAATTAATGGTTCTCAGTGCTTGCCAGACAGCGAGAGGAGACAAGCGCGCTATTTTAGGATTGGCAGGGGTAGCCGTCCGCTCAGGGGCACGTAGTACATTAGCTACTTTATGGTCAGTAAAAGACGAATCGACCTCCAAGTTTATGGTTGAGTTTTATAAACAACTGAGCAAACCTGGTACAAGTAAAGCTGAAGCTGTGCGGCAAACCCAAATAGCCTTCATAAAAGACCTTGATTTCAACCATCCTTTTTATTGGGCACCTTTTGTATTGGTAGGCAATTGGGTGTAGTCGAGGGTTTTTAGTTGTTAGTTGTTAGTTGTTAGTTGTTAGCATTTAATCCCTCACTCCTACTCTACGAGAAGCCACTTCGTGTCTACACTCCTTCACTCCCTCACTCCCTCACTCCCTCACTCCATCACTCCCTCACTCCTTCACTCCTCCCCTCCTCCCCTCCTCCCCTTGACGAGATCCAAGAATTTGAGATAATATTCTCTTAGCGTAAAATTTTATAGCCGCAAATAATTAAATAGAAAACTAACTGATAAGGCGACATCTATCTTGTTAAGTTTTAGGTAATCATAGAGATAGATGTATGTCATTCTTAAATAATCTAAATATATTTTTTCAATCTAAAAATATTGGGGCTAACTGTGGACAAGATGCAATATCCCGTTAGTTATGCGAATCTGCCAAAATCCCAATTGTTCAAATCCCTTCAATGCTGAAGGCAATCAATTTTGTACTAGCTGCGGGTTTAATCAATTTGGTATCCTCCTCAGGAACCGCTACCGTGTACTTTCTCTGATAGGGGAAGGTGGGTTTAGTAAAACTTACGCCGCAGAAGATGTAGATAGACTCAATGCTCCTTGTGTAATTAAGCAATTCTTCCCCCAAGTTGAGGGAATGGGAGCAAGACTCAAAGCCGCAGAGTTATTTAAGGACGAAGCCGTTCACCTGTATGAACTTGGTGAAAAACACTTACAAATTCCCAAATTACTGGCTTTTTTCCAACAAGGTTTAAGTCTTTGCTTGGTGCAAGAATTTATTCAGGGAAAAACTTTATTGCAAGAACTGCTGAGTAAATCCTTTAACGAAGCAGAAATTATCGAAATTTTAACCGATTTATTGTCGGTACTGGGATTTGTTCACTCCCACAATGTAATCCATCGGGATATTAAACCAGAAAACATTATCCGTCGTCAAAGCGATCGCAAACTAGTATTAATTGATTTTGGGGGAGCTAAGCAGGTAACACAAACTAGTTTAGCCAGACAAGCAACAGCAATATATACCATTGGTTATGCTCCCAGCGAACAAATGGCTGGTTTCGCTTGTCAAGCTAGCGATTTGTATGCATTGGGTGTTACTTGTATCCGCATGATTACTCAAACTCTACCAGAACAAGATGGCTATGGACAAATTCACGATCGCCTTTATGATGCCATGAATGGTCAGTGGTTGTGGCGAGAGGTTTTGCAGGAAAAAGGTATTACTATCAGTGAGGGTTTGGGAAATATTTTCGATAAATTGTTGAAGCATTTACCCAAGGAAAGATATCAATCAGCCATAGAAGTGCTAAATGATTTACGAGATGTAACTGTTGCCCAAGAGAATTTTCCAACCATTAGCTCTACTAGTACGGCATCCCCAAATTTATTTAAACAAGGGCAATACATTATACCAGAAAAGTTACCAGAAACCAAGCCAGAACAACTTATATCTACACCATCTGGTTTACAAATCTTTGAATATGAGGTGGTGACAGTAGATATTGCAGGTAACGAAAAGAGTCGCGATCGCCGTAGTGCCAAATTTTTTACCGAGGAATTAGGTAACCACATGATTATGAACATGGTGTTAATTCCCGGCGGTAAGTTTACTATGGGATCGCCCATTACCGAGGGAGATGCTGACGAACGCCCTCAACACTCAGTATCTATTGAAACATTTTTTATGAGTAAATTCCTTGTTACTCAAGCTCAATGGAGAGCAGTGGCGGCTTTACCTCAAGTAAAACAACCCTTACATCCCAATCCATCTAAATTTAGAGGCGCGAATCGACCAGTAGAAAATATCTCTTGGTATGAAGCTAGGGAATTTTGTGCCAGACTTCAACAAAAAACAGGACGTAATTATCGTTTACCCAGTGAAGCAGAATGGGAATATGCCTGTCGTGCTGGTACTACTACACCGTTTCATTTTGGTGAAACTATTACTAGCAATTTAGCAAATTGTAATACTGGTTATGAAAAAGTCCAGCGTAGTCGTGGCAAATACCGTAAAGAAACCACAACTGTAGGTAGTTTTCAAATCGCAAATGCTTTTGGACTTTACGATATGCATGGCTTAGTGTGGGAATGGTGTGCCGATCCTTGGCACAAAAACTATGAAGGCGCACCAACCGATGGTAGTGTTTGGGAAACTGGTGGAGATGTGCATCGTCGGGTGTTGCGTGGTGGCTCTTGGAGCTTTACACCGGATATGTGTCGTAGTGCCAGCCGGAGTTGGAATGAGTCCGATGGTGGATTGAGAATATCTGGGTTCAGGTTGGCAATGAATTTTTGGGACTGGTTAGCTTAAGTTAACACCTATGTGTGCAGGTTAGTGGTTGACTTTGGCTGACTATAATGGGTGTCGCCCATCATTCTATATTTTTAGCAGTACTATATGGTCTTTTTTAATTTAGTGCATATAAAGTTGAAAACTATAAAAACTGATTGTCAATCATCTTGGTATCCAAAATCCCACATTCCGCAGGTTAAATTCAAAACCTTGGTATTTTTATAACCCGGTTATACAAAGGCTTTCAGACATTAAGCTTGTATTGTGTGTTTGGCACTGCTCCAAACAGAGCCGCGCAAGGAGCGTGAGCG
>JASJCJ010000199.1 GCA_030066045.1 Calothrix sp. MO_167.B12 | reverse complement strand
GGGACGGGGTTTGAATCCCGGTCACAAAAACAAACTTATTACTCCTTCGGAGTTCGCCATTTGCTTTATGCCGGGGAACCCGTCCACCGCAATGGCTCACTTATTACTTATTACTTATTACTTATTACTTAATTCAAATGCGATCGCAAATTCTACTAGACTGATAGTAATTTCTTTGAAATCACACGCTAACATAAGAGTAATCAACAGGTTCTATTCGTCCTTTTATATACAGTCCTGTGTCACTGATTCCTCTTGGTAAACTAATTGAAGCGATCGCTCGTATTGCTAGTCCAATTGTAAAGGACAAGTTGCAGCGTAATCAAGCTATCATCCAATTATTAAAAAAATTTAACCTCGAACCCGAACATCCACCGGCTGATTTTAGTGGTGTTTATGCCTATGCCTTGGTAGAGTACGGTATTGGTAAACCCAAGCCATTTCTGCAACTGTTCCAGCAAGAAGAAATCAAAAGGGCGTTTCGCCAAGCATTTGACCACAATAACCCCTCAATTTTGCTCTCCGAGGTGGATGATTTTGTGGAGGCTTATGCCTTGGGGGATGAAGTCAAAAGTTTGGGAATTGACATCAAGCGAGAAATTGTGGCGTTTTATATTGTATTTGCGGAAGTTGCTAAACGCACTCGCAACCCAGCAGATACACTAATGAGTCAACAAATTACTTCCTTGCATAGAAGGATTGTAACTATTCAAGAAAATCTTGAGAGGTTGCCCACCCTAGAAGGAATTCGGACAGAAATGGCACGGCTGGCAGCACAGGATGATTCTGCATTGCCAGAAGCTCAAACATCCAGGGAAAATCAGTGTCGCGCTATAGCTCTTGCCCAGGAAATGCGCGGCTGGTTTGAAACCTTGGGATATAGATTTGAAAAGCATGAGGTATGGGAAGACAGTTATTTTGAGTGGATTATTAATATTCCGGTAAGACGCAATCGCTATGACAGAATTCTCGTGCGGGGTATTGAAGGTGAAGCGGGACTTGGGGATGTGATGGCTTTGCGCCAGTCTGTGGAACAGCAACGCACAGATGAAGGATGGCTGGTAACTAACCGTCGTATTGCCAAGGCTGCACGGAATGAGGTTGAGAAGGAGGAAAATGATTTCCTGGGGTGCTATACATTTGATGAACTTCTTGTCCAGGATGCTGACTTTAGCAGCTATCTCGACTGGTTAGAAGCAGAAATCAAACATCGCAAAATTGATACTAAGTATGTGCCCCTTGCTTGTACTAAGGAAGAGATAGATCCAGTTACTAAGCAGCAAATAGCAGTTAGTCATTATGGTGAGGAAGATGGCTGGATTGAGGGTTATATCGACCTGTGGTTAGATGACTCTACCAAAGAGCATATCTCGATTTTAGGGGAATTTGGTACGGGTAAAACTTGGTTCGCTCTGCATTATGCTTGGGTGGCGCTGCAACGTTATCGAGATGCCCAAAGACGCGGTGTGCAACTTCCCCGTTTACCTTTGGTGATTCCTCTGCGGGACTATGCCAAAGCGGTGAGTGTGGAATCCCTGTTTTCTGAGTTTTTCTTTCGCCAATATGAAATTCCCATACCCGGTTATTCAGCTTTTGAACAACTCAACCGTATGGGGAAACTGTTGCTGATATTCGATGGTTTTGATGAAATGGCAGCACGGGTTAACCGCCAAGAGATGATAAATAACTTTTGGGAACTGGCGAAGGTAGTGGTTCCTGGTGCCAAGGTGATTTTAACCTGCCGCACGGAGCATTTCCCCGAAGCCAAGGAAAGACGGGCTTTGTTGAATGCAGAGTTACAGGCATCTACCGCTAACTTGACGGGAGAAACACCCCAGTTTGAAGTGTTGGAGTTGGAGAAATTTAACGACGAGCAAATTAGGCAGGTTTTATCATTCCAAGCTGAACCTACCACAGTTGAGGAAGTGATGGGCAATCCCCAACTGTTGGACTTGGCACGTCGTCCAGTGATGACTGATTTAATTTTGGAAGCATTGCCAGATATTGAAGCGGGTAAGCCGGTGGATATGTCGCGGGTTTATTTGTATGCGGTGCGGCGGAAGATGGAGAGGGATATTAAAGCGGAACGTACCTTTACTTCCCTTGCAGATAAGCTGTACTTTTTGTGCGAGTTGTCTTGGGAGATGCTGTCAACTGACCAAATGAGTATTAATTATCGGCTATTTCCCGATAGAATTCGGCGGTTGTTTGGTTCTGTGGTGCAGGAGGAGAAGGATTTAGACCACTGGCATTATGACATGATGGGGCAGACGATGCTGATTCGTAATGCTGATGGTGATTATACTCCGGCGCATAGGTCGCTGTTGGAGTTTTTTGTGGCGTATAAATTTGCGGCGGAGTTGGGTGTATTGGCTGGTGATTTTACGGAGTTAGCACAAGCACAATCACATTTAAGTGTAAGTGCTACGCCACAGGATTATACTTGGTCATCTTATTTTCAGGGACAAAAAGCAGGAGATATTTTATCCATTGCACCTTTGAAGAGGTTTGTAAGTGAGCCGTTGGAGGTGTTGCGCGAGAGTTTTGGTAAAGCACCTTTGACGAAAGCGGTGATGGATTTGATGAAGGGAATGGTGGGTGAATGTCAGTCTCTTGTGGGTGCGATCGCTCAAACCCAGGGAAAAGGTGAGGACGAAGTTGGTTATGTTGGTGGGAATGCGGCAACTTTGGCAGTGCAGGTAGATAGGGAGGTATTGTCAGGGAAAGATTTTAGTGGTGGTGTGATTAAGGGTGCAGATTTTAGTGGTCTAAGTTTGCAGGGTGTGAATTTTGCTGGGGCGAATTTGGTTGAATCCGGTTTTACTAAATTCTTGGGAAGTATTACTTCAGTAGAATTTAGTCCAGATGGCAAACTGTTTGCTACGGGTGATAGTAATGGTGTGGTTCGCTTGTGGGAAGCTACTGGTGTCAGAGAAATTTTGACTTGTAAAGGACACACTAGTTGGGTACGTTCCGTTGCCTTCAGTCCAGATGGGCAAACTCTTGCCAGTGGTAGTTCAGACCAAACGGTGCGATTGTGGAATATCCCCAGTGGCGAATGCTTCCATACCTTGCAGGGACACACCAATCGCGTGTACTCAGTTGCCTTCAGTCCAGATGGGCAAACTCTTGCCAGTGGTAGTGCAGACCAAACGGTGCGATTGTGGAATATCCCCAGTGGTGAATGCTTCCACACCTTGCAGGGACACGCCAATCGCGTGTACTCAGTTACCTTCAGTCCAGATGGGCAAACTCTTGCCAGTGGTAGTGCAGATCAAACGTTGCGGTTGTGGAATCTCAGCAGTGGCGAATGCTTCCATACCTTGCAAGGACATACCAATCACGTCTATTCAGTTGCCTTCAGTCCAGATGGGCAAACTCTTGCCAGTGGTAGTGCAGATCAAACGTTGCGGTTGTGGAATCTCAGCAGTGGCGAATGCTTCCATACCTTGCAAGGACACACCCATTGGATACGTTCCGTCGTTTTCAGTCCAGATGGTCAAACCCTTGCCAGTAGTAGTGATGACCAAACAGTGCGATTGTGGAATATCCCCAGTGGTGAATGCTTCCATACCTTGCAAGGACATACCAATTGGGTAAGATCAGTTGCCTTTAGTCCAGATGGTCAAACTCTTGCCAGTGGTGGTAATGACCAAACGGTGCGATTGTGGCATATCCCCAGTGGTGAATGCTTCCACACCTTGCAGGGACACACCAATCGCGTGTACTCAGTTGCCTTTAGTCCAGATGGTCAAACTCTTGCCAGTGGTAGTGCAGACCAAACGGTGCGATTGTGGCATATCCCCAGTGGTGAATGCTTCCACACCTTGCAGGGACACACCAATCGCGTGTACTCAGCTGCCTTTAGTCCAGATGGTCAAACCCTTGCCAGTGGTTGTAATGACCAAACGGTGCGATTGTGGCATATCCCCAGTGGAGAATGCTTCCATACCTTGCAGGGACACACCAATTGGGTATACTCAGTTACCTTTAGTCCCGATGGTCAAACCCTTGCCAGTGGTGGTAATGACCAAACGATACGATTATGGAATATCCCCAGTGGTGAATGCTTCCACACGTTTCAGGGACACAGCTATTGGGTAAATTCCGTTGCTTTTAGTCCCGATGGAGAAACCCTTGCTAGTGGAAGTGATGACCAAACGGTACGATTATGGAATATCTCCAGTGGTGAATGCTTCCACACCTTGCAGGGACACGCCAATCGTGTGTACTCAGTTACCTTTAGTCCAGATGGTCAAACCCTTGCCAGTGGTGGTAATGACCAAACGGTACGATTATGGAATATCTCCAGTGGTGAATGCTTCCACACCTTGCAGGGACACGCCAATTGGGTAAATTCTGTTGCTTTTAGTCCCGATGGAGAAACCCTTGCTAGTGGAAGTGATGACCAAACGGTACGATTATGGAATATTACCAGTGGTGAATGCCTCTACACTTTACAGGGACACACCAGTTGGGTAAATTCAGTTGCCTTTAGTCCTCAAGGTGATATCCTTGCCAGTGGTAGTTCTGATGGCACAATTAAGCTTTGGGATATCAAAACAGGCGAGTGTCTCAAAACCCTGATAAGCGACAGACCCTACGAACGTATGAATATCACAGGTGTGAAGGGTTTAAATGAAGCTGAAATTGCTACCCTCAAAGCATTGGGCGCGGTGGATAATGGAGAATAGGAGAGCAAATGCAATATCTATATCTAAAAATTGGGAGGCTCAAAGATGAATACTGCTCAATTAATAACAAACGGCGATCGCCAAACAGTAATTTTACCCAAATAATTCCAGATGCAAAGATCTGAAGTTTACATCAAAAAAGTAGGTAATGCTGTGGTTCTAATTTCCAAAGACAATCCTTGGCAAACATTATTTGATAGCTTAAACCTCTTTTCTGATGATTTTATGCCAACTAGAGAACAACCCCTTTTAGACAGAAGAGAAACATTATAATGCAATTCCTGCTCGATACGAATACATGAACATCACAGGTGTCCAAGGCTGAAACGATGCGGAAATAACCACCCTCACAGCATTAGGTGCGGTGGAAGACGGAGAAATGTAGAATTAAAATACTATGAAATCCGAAAATAATAAAGCTGTGAATACTCAATTAGTTGATACTTTAGTCCAAATTATTCGTTCGCTATCTGCAACGGAACAAGCCCTACTCGAAAAAAAATTATTTAGCGATGTCAACTATCCTTCTAACCTGGAATTAATGCACCTCGCAGAAAAAGGTCTAGCTTTGGATTTCTTATCCGATGAACCCGATATTTATACCAGCGAAGATGGAGAACCAGTTTAATGAGCTTGAGTAAAGGTGATATTGTTTTAACCCAATTCCCCTTCACCGATTTAAGTCAAACAAAATTACGCCCTGCGGTGATACTGTGGGTTGATTCGGCAAAAAATGAAATTACTCTTTGCTTTATCTCATCTCAAAATGTCAACAATTTGACATCGGAAGAATTCGCAATACTAGACTCAGATGAGGATTTTGCCACAACAGGATTACGCATTTCTTCTAAAGTGAGAGTCACGAGACTAGCTACCATAAATCGTCTTTTGGTAATAAGACGCTTGGGTCAGCTAACAACTAAGCACATACAAAAATTGAATGAAATTATGATTCAAGCCTTTCAATTATCGTAATAGTATATCGCGTAGCAACTCTGAAAGAGTATCGCCCTTACGAACGCATGAACATCACAGGTGTCAAAGGCTTAACTGATGCTGAAATTTCCACCCTCAAAGCATTGGGCGCGGTGGAAGATGGGGAAATGTAAAATTCATTGATAATCTCGCTACCATTTAGTTGTAGAGATTAGGAGTAACCATATATGTACAATCTTGAAATCCCTGAGAGTCAATCTGAATTTGCCGAACTGCTGCGTCGGGTGCGATCGGGAGAGGAGATAATTATATCCCAAGCAGGCACTCCTATTGCTCGTATAGTTCCAATCGCCGAGCAAAAATTACCCCGAATTCCAGGTTTAGACCGTGGTAAGGTAGAAATTGCCCCTGATTTTGATGCTCCTCTGCCTGAAAATATACTAAATGCCTTTCTTAATCCAACAGACGAAGACGAATGAGAGCGTTACTTGATACCCATGCATTTATTTGGTGGGTTACTGACGATAACCGACTTTCATCTACAGCCAGAAATATAATCACCCACCCAGAGAACATCTTGTTTCTAAGTGCAGCAAGCGCATGGGAAATTGTCATTAAAGTACGCTTGGGCAAATTGAATTTACCAGAGCCTCCAGAAATATATATTCCCAGTCGGTTGACTATGAATAGATTTGAGAGTTTGCCGATTGAAATGACTCATGCGTTACAAGTCATCAATTTGCCTAATCTACATCAAGACCCTTTTGACCGAATACTTATTGCTCAAAGTCAAGTAGAAGAAATGCCAATAATAAGCATAGACAGTAAAATTGTACTACAATGGCATGAAAATGGTTTAGATTTTGCCGATGCATTTCATCTTGCTCAAAGTCAAAATCATACTGAATTTTATACATTTGATGAGAAATTTGTCAAAAAATCCAAGGGATTAACTGACTGTGAAGTAAAATTACCTTGAGTCTGGGATGAATTCAGCCATTAAAACAGGGGATTGTTTAAAAACATTGAGAAGCGATCGCACCTGCGGAATGTGGGTTTAAAATATCCCCACATTAAGGGCGCACGCAATGCGCCCCTACAGGTTTGCTGGTGTATTTGGGATAATTTATTTTTTGGTATTCCTTTATTAATATTCAGTCTCCTAAACCCATGACAAAACGATAATGCGCTTCCATGTCTTTTGTGATTTGAGACTGCTGTTTGACACTCCACTGACTTTGATTAAATAACTCTTTCTGCAATCCGTCAACATCAATGGTAGTAATCTCTCCATCAGCGACAATCTGTCTACCATTCACCCAAACATTACTCACCACATTACTAGGACGACCTAACACTAGTAAACCAATGGGATCGGTGCGGGGTAAAAGAGATAAATGATTGAGGTTATACATCACCAAATCAGCTTGTTTACCAACTTCTAAAGAACCCACTTTATCCGCCATGTTTAAACCCTTCGCACCCCCTAAAGATGCCATTTCCACCGCTTGTCGGGGTGTAATCCATTGGCGATAATCAAAGTCGGTGACGTTGTGTAAAATCGAACCTATTTTGATGGCTTCTAGTAAGTCTTGGGAATCATTACTTGATGCACCATCACAGGCAAAGACCACATTTACCCCGGCTTGACGAGATTTTAAAATTGGGGCAATGCCACTACCTAAACGTAGGTTACTCAAGGGGTTGTGAACAATAGTAGACTGGGTTTGACCAAGGATGGTAATATCTTGATCACTCAACCAGACACAATGGGCTAAGGAAGTGCGATCGCTCAAATATCCCAGATTTTGCAAATGTTCTACGGCACTACATCCGTATTTTTCTTGTGCTAATTTTTCCTGGGCTTTGGTTTCCAGTAAGTGAGAATGACGACATAAATCATACTTGTCGCTTAATTCCATGCATCCGGTAAATAGGGCATCGGTGCATAATTGGGTTCCCGTGGGGGCGACAGCAATATGTATACCTGATTCTGGATTGTGGAACTGTTTAATAACTGTTTCCATAAATTCCAGGATTTCTGCGGTGGAACGGAAGAATGGCTCGTGGTTTTGCACTTTTCCGCCTGCGGGTATGCCCATAGACAGGGGTAAATCTTGAATTAGGGGGGCAATAAAGGCACGGATACCAATCTCCTTATAAGCCCGGACAGCGGCGGCTATGGTGTCTAATTCTTGGTGGGGAATTAATACTAAATGATCTACCACGGTGGTTCCACCAGAAAGTAGGGTTTCTACTGCGTTTCCCAGGGCACTGAGGTAAACTTTTTCTGGGGTGAGGAGGGGAAAGTCATAGAGTTCTGCTAGCCATAATTCTAAGGGGAAGGGAGGAATAATTCCCCTGAGCCACATTTCGGAAGAATGGGTATGGGCATTGATAAATCCCGGCAATAATAGCTGATGTTCGCCATTTACCGCCGTACCAGTAACATTGAGTTCAGGAGCGATCGCAGTAATTTTATCATCTACAATTTGTACATCTGTGGTAGTGTAACCATCGGCTTGGGGGATGACAACATTGTGAATTGTGAAGTTGCTCATTTTAACCTTAATTAAGTATTTAAACGCAAAAGCCAGATTTCAAGTTAAAAAATAAAATAGTGTTGGGTATTGCTATTTATGAATTTGCCTCTTCGGAAACTAGGTACTGAGCCAAATGCTTGGGCGGTTAACGAGCAAACCGCAGATATCACTCGTCCTCCCATTGCTCCACAACCTGTTATCTTATCAACAGAAACGAAAACTTTACGAGTAGATTTAGCTAAAACTGCCATCCTGGTGATAGATATGCAAAATGACTTCTGTCACCCGGATGGTTGGTTATCACATATTGGTGTGGATGTCAATCCCGCTCGGGAACCAATTGAGCCTTTGCAAAGGTTATTACCTGCATTGCGAAATCAAGACATACCCGTAATTTGGTTAAATTGGGGGAATCGTCCCGACTTACTGAATATTAGTGCAGGGTTGCGCCACGTTTATAATCCTACAGGGGATGGGGTTGGTTTGGGCGATCGCTTACCGAAAAATGATGCTCCAGTACTGATAAAAGACAGTTGGGCGGCGGCGGTTGTGGATGAGTTGGAGCAAGAAACAACAGATATTCGGGTGGATAAATACCGCATGAGTGGCTTTTGGGATACCCCCTTGGATAGTATTTTGCGGAACTTGGGTAAAACCACCCTCTTGTTTGCCGGGGTGAATGCGGATCAGTGTGTGATGTGTACTCTGCAAGATGCTAATTTTTTGGGATATGACTGTATTTTAGTTAAAGACTGTAGTGCCACCACATCTCCAGAATACTGTTGGCAAGCCACCCTATACAACGTCAAACAGTGCTTTGGTTTTGTGACCGACTCTAAAGATATTCTCACAGCCTTAAATTAACCAGAAACAACCGAAGGAGAATGATAAATGCACGCCTATAGTTGTGTAATTCCCGTCGTCAAATCTCCCAAAGATTATCAAGTTTACCGCATTAGCCCCCATGATAGTAACCGATTGGCGATTGTTTTCGATCCTGCGATCGCAAATACTTCCCTGACTTGCTGTGTGGAAATCTTCGATGTGGGTGGCAAAACTCCTCCCAACCGCCATCAATTAGCGATAGAGATGTTTTTTATCCTTAAGGGGGAAGGTAGGGCGGTTTGTGATGGTAAAAGTATGAATATCAAAGCTGGGGATAGTTTGTTGGTGCCGGCTACTGGTACTCATGTGATTGAAAATACTGGTAATGGGCGGTTGTATACTTTAACAATTATGGTTCCTAATGAGGATTTTGCTGAGTTGATTCGTAGTGGGACACAAGTGGAATTGGATGCCGAGGATATGTCTGTGTTGGGGAGATTGGATCGGTTGATACCCTAGTAAAAATACTATATGCGTTGCTGATTATATGTATAAAAAATGTATCTGAATCCCAAGCTCTGATTTCAGATGTGCCAATAAACAGCCTCCCTTGGCTAATACACCTCCCTATATCCGAATTCCTCAATCCTCGGTTCAGCAACGCCATCTCAGGTTTCCAACTGAGATAAAATGGGAAAGTTAACCGCTTAACCCTACATAAGTGAAACTGTTTATATTGAAACCAGCATTATTGGGTATCTAACTGCCAGACCTAGCAATAACCTAATTCTGATGGCTAATTTAGAAACTACACGAGAGTGGTGGGAAACTCGCCGTCCTCAGTTTAGTCTCTACATTTCTCAAATTGTCTTAGATGAGGTTGCACGAGGTGATCAAGAGATAGCAACCAAAAGACTTGAACTACTGCGTGATTTTCCCCTGCTTGAAATCAGTGAGGATGTTGAAAATCTAGCAGCCCAATTTCTCTCAAAAAGTAATCTTCCACCCAAAGCTGCTGATGACGCGCTTCATATTGCAGCAGCTACAGTTTACGGCTTGGATTATTTGCTAACGTGGAATTGTAGACATATTGCAAATGCTCAAATTCAGAAGAAATTAGCTCTCATTAGCTTTGATGCTGGATACGAGCTACCCACTATTTGTACGCCTTACGAGTTAATGGGAGAGTAGATATGTGGAAAGACGAAGTTCTAGAAGAAATTTACAAAATTCGAGAAGAACACGCTAAGTCTTTTAACTACGATTTAACAGCAATTTGTGAGGAGTTGCGGAAGCGAGAGGCCGTTAGTGGCAGAAAATTAATTTCAACCCCCCTTAAACAACCCAGACAGAAACATAACAAATCCCCCCACCCAACCGTTTGATATTTATTTGTTGGCGATCGCATTTTGGGCAATTCCTAGAAGTTATCATCCTTCAGTAAGCGTAATATTTTGTGGATTATGGGCTAGATTGGTAACAGTGATTTTACTGAGGATCGCATTTGAGAATAGGGAGAATGTGCGATCGGTATTACCCAAGTGTGAGGATACCTGATGACAAAGGAAGGACTACTACAAGTCATTCAAAAAGCTGGCAAAGATAAAGTTACACGACTGGATTTATCTCACAGGGGATTAACTTCTTTACCACCAGAAATAGGACAATTCACCAACCTGCAATCCCTAGACCTCAGCGGAAATAAACTCAGCAGTCTGCCAGGGGAATTTGGACAACTCACCAATCTGCAAGTCCTCGACCTCAGACGCAATCAACTTAGCAGTCTGCCAGGGGAATTTGGACAACTCACCAATCTGCAAGTCCTCGACCTCAGACGCAATCAACTCAGCAGTCTGCCAGGGGAATTTGTACAACTCACTGACCTGCAATCCCTCGACTTTAGTGATAACCAACTCAGCAATCTGCCAAGGGAAATTGGACAACTCACCAACCTGCAAACCCTCTACCTCAGTGAAAATCAACTCAGCAATCTGCCAGGGGAAATTGGAAAACTCACCAGTCTGCAAACACTCCATCTCTGGGATAATCAACTCAGCAGCCTACCAGGGGAATTTGGACAACTCACCGACCTGCAATCCCTCCACCTCCACAGCAATCAACTCAGCAGTCTGCCAGGGGAAATTGGAAAACTCACCAAGCTGCAATCCCTCGATCTCCGCAGCAATCAACTCAGCAGTCTGCCAGGAGAAATTGGACAACTCACCAAACTGCAATCCCTCGACCTCCGCAGCAATCAACTCAGTAGTCTGCTAGGAGAAATTGGACAACTCACCAAACTGCAATCCCTCTATATCAGCGAAAATCAATTGACAAGTTTACCTGCGGAGATTGGACAACTTACCAAACTGCAATCCCTCTATATCAGCGAAAATCAATTGACAAGTTTACCTGCGGAGATTGGACAACTTACCAAACTGCAATACCTCTATCTCCACAGCAATCAACTGACAAGTTTACCTGCGGAAATTGCTAAATTATCTAACCTAAAATACCTTGCCCTTAGTGAGAATAAAATAATAGACTTTCCACCAGAAATTACACAGTTACGGCTAAAACAACTAACATTCCTTGGAAATACTCTAGCATCAATTCCTCCAGAAATTTACCGTAAAGGATTTGAAGAAATTTTAAATTTTTACAAACAGCTAGAACAAGAAACCGATCGCCTCTATGAAGCAAAACTACTGATAGTGGGAGAAGCGGGTGCAGGTAAAACTACTCTAGCAAAGAAAATTCAAGACCCAAACTATCAGTTACAGCAAGATGAAATTTCCACCGAAGGTATTGATGTTATTCAATGGAAATTCCTCCTAAAAAATGAGAAAGAATTTCGGGTAAACATCTGGGATTTTGGCGGTCAAGAAATTTACCACGCCACCCACCAGTTTTTTCTTACTAAGCGTTCCCTCTATGCCTTGGTTGTGGATACACGCAAAGAAGATACAGATTTTTACTACTGGCTAAATGTTGTAGAATTACTGAGTGAAAACAGTCCCTTGCTAATCGTCAAAAACGAAAAGCAAGAGCGCAAACGGGAAATTAATGAGCAACAGTTACGGGGTGAATTCACTAACCTGAAGGAAACTTTACCAACAAACCTTGCAACTAATCGCGGTTTACCTGAAATCCTGATTAATATACAGCACTACATAAGTAACTTATCCCATATTGGCACAAAACTCCCGAAAACTTGGATTAAAGTCCGAAAAGCTCTAGAACAGAACTCCCGTGACCATATCAGTTTAGAAGAATATCTCCACATTTGTCAGGAAAATGGCTTCACTAACCGAGAGGATAAACTTCAACTCAGTGGCTATCTGCATGATTTAGGTGTATGTCTTCACTTTCAGGAAGATGATTTATTACGAAAAACCGTGATTCTCAAACCTACTTGGGGTACGGATGCTGTATATAAAGTGTTAGATAATCCACAAGTCGTTGAAAACTTCGGTAAATTTAACCGTAATGATTTAGCTAATATCTGGCACGAAGATAAATATACCGATATGCAACCGGAACTGTTGCGGTTAATGATGAACTTTAAACTGTGCTACGAAATTCCCAGCAGTCCAGGTACTTACATTGCACCTCAATTTCTCAACCCCAACCAACCGGACTATATATGGAATGAGACGGATAACTTACTATTGCGCTATGAATACGAATTTATGCCAAAGGGTATCCTCACACGTTTCATTGTGGAGATGCACCAATGGATTGAAGAGCAAACTTGTGTTTGGAGAACTGGTGTGGTTTTAAGTAAAGATGAAGCCAAAGCAGAGGTAATTGAGTACTACCACTATCACAAAGGGGAAATTCGTATTCGTGTTTCCGGAAAGCGCAAACGAGATTTGCTGACTACTGTGAGATACGAACTTAATCAAATTCATGATTCTTACGAGCGTCTTAAGTACAAAACCCTAGTTCCCTGTAATTGCCAAACCTGTAAGGGTAGCCAAACTCCTCAATTCTACCCGCTGAATGTATTACATAAATTCATAGATCATGGACAACAGCATATTCAGTGCCAAAATAGTTTTGAGATGGTGAATGTTCGAGGTTTGATTGATGATGTCGTTCCCGAACCACCTCGTTCCAAGTCGTATGAGAATGACGTTGAACGAAGAGATGACAGAAATGTGGCTGACAACGGTAAATACAATATCAACACTGAAGTTGTTCAAATTATTGAGAACAGTTCGGGTGAAATAATCGGCAACCAAGAGATTTAATTGGGGAGCATCCCAAGGGAGCATCCCAATTTTTATGCAATACCCTGGAAGGGTATCGCTACACGAGCATTAGACGCGGAGCGGCTTCCCGCAGGGTAGACACCTCCGTGGGCTTGTAAATTCCTCTTAGCCCGCGCAGGCGGGCTTGGTTCGTATAGCCCCAGGCTTTAGCCTGAGGGCTTTTTGAAAAAATGGGAACTCCATTTAATTGACGATGTAGTCCCTGAACCACCTTGTCCCAAGCCATCAAACTTTCAGGAAAATGGCATTATAAATGAAGTGAGCTGACAAGATTACGGAATCATGGCTGATAACGGTAAATACAACATCAAAGCTGAAGTTGTTCAAATTACTGAGAACAACTGGGGTGAAATCATCGGTAAAAAAATCAACAAACAATATGCTAATGACCCAGATTTTACTAAAGCAGTAACTGAGATAATGGAAATACTCAGGGATTTGCAACAAAATCATCCAACTGCAACAGAGACAGAAGCCGAAGACATTATTGAAGCAGAATTTACAGAAATTAGAACCAATCAACCCAACAGATGGAAAAACTTCCAAAGACAAATATTGAATCCCGAACGTTGGTTAAATGGTGGGAAAGCAGCAGTGAGTGAAGTTGCCAAGCACTATGTAGAAGGTAATGTGTTTTACAAAGCCGGGATTTCATTCTTTGATGGTTTCAGTGCAAATCCAGACGAAGCAGAGTAGAAGAAGCTGACTTGAAAATACGCCCTTTACAATTACATTTCAATACTAGGATTCAGGCACATCCAAGGCATTTGCTTGCAACAGTAACCTCCGTTCCTCAACTCGTTCAGGACGATTCATCTGCAACAATCGCACCGTCACCCTTCCGATAGAAGTTAGCGGTATAATTTCACCATCCTCTAGCCGAAAATGTTCGCACCAGCGATCGCAACGAGGTTGATACAACCTCACTATTTCTCCATTAATGGGATCGATTGAAGCTAGATCGCTCCCCTTGTACTTGTTACAAATTGTACAGGCTAGTGCCAAATTATTTTCGTTCGTTTGTCCACCATGTTTTTCAGCAATCACATGGTCAATTTCATGGGACACAAGAACCGCAATTTCTGGTATCAAACAATACTCACAAGCACCCTTAGCGCGATCATAAACCAATCGCCTCAGTGCAGCAGACACATATGCCTTACTCATCCTTAACGATGCCTTAGCTTTATCAGTGCTTTCGCCTTAGCCACCCGTACTAAATGTTCAACATATTCATACTGCTGCCACAATCGCTCTTCTGCATCTGTTAACCCAACTGTTCTATTTTTTTCCAGCAGGGTTTCAATTTCCTGTTGCAACGCCTCAGAGGGCTTCAGTGCTAAAATTTCCTCTGGAGAGGGGAGATTCGCCAAAAATTCCAGAACGTCTGCCAGC